>NZ_JAVFVX010000032.1:0-76201 GCF_033441795.1 Streptomyces sp. ADMS
GCCCCGGGCCGACGCTTGCGTCGGCCCGGGGCGGCCACGGTCCCGTGCGGTCACGGACAGGACGGTAAAAACCTTAGACACGTGAACGACTTTCCCCGACAATACTTAGTCATGGGAAAGACTTACGAACGCATCGACGGCCGCCTGCGTACGTTCATCGAGGCGCAGCCCCTCTTCTTCACCGCGACGGCTCCGCTGTCCGGCGACGGCACGGTCAACCTCTCCCCCAAGGGCCTCAAGGGCTCCTTCGTGATCCTCGACGAGCTGACCGTGGCCTACCTCGACTTCGCGGGCAGCAACGCCGAGACGGTCGCCCATCTGCGCGAGAACGGCCGGATCACCCTCATGTGGTGCGCCTTCGACGGCCCGCCGAACATCGTCCGGGTGCACGGCCGCGGTGAGCCGGTCTTCCGTGACGACCCGCGCTTCCCCGGGCTCCTCGCCCGCTTCCCGGACATCGACGCCACCGCCCACGGCCTGCGCGCGGTCATCGTCGTACGGGCCGAACTCGTCCGGGACAGCTGCGGATACTCGGTGCCCCTCATGTCGTACGACGGCGACCGCGACCTGCACGGCAGGCGCTTCGCACGCGAGGACGACGCCTCGCTCAGCGCCTACTTCGAGAAGAAGGACCACATCGCGACAAGCCTGGACGGACTACCCGGGCTGCCGTTGCCGCTCCCGCCCAGTAGCGTCTGAGCCATGCGTCCCGGAGCCGCCGTCGTCCTCGCGTCCGCGTCCCTTCTCGTGCTCGCCCCCGGTGCTCCGCCCACGCCCGCGCCGCCGCTGCCCGCCCGGATGGCCGACACCGGCGGCGGCTCCCAGCTGATCACGGCTCAGGCGCCGCGCGCCCGGGCGACCTCGGGCACGGTCACCTGGTGGGATCTGCGCGACGGGCGGTGGACGAAGGCCGGTTCCGCGTCCGCCCGCTTCGGTGCGAACGGGCTCGTCGAGGGCGGCCTGCGCGGACAGGGCACGAACACCACTCCCACCGGGCTGTACGACCTCCCCTACGCCTTCGGCATCAAGGAGGCGCCGGCCGGCACCGAGGTCACGTACCGGCCCGTGCGGCAGAACTCCTGGTGGTGCCAGGACAACGACTCGCGCTCCTACAACCGCTGGACCGAACCCCGCCCCGCCGACTGCCGGGCAGGTGAGTCCGAGCACCTGATCTCGTACACCACGCAGTACGCGCACGCGTACGTCATCGGTTTCAACTACGCCGAGCCCGTACGGAAGCGCGGCGCGGGCATCTTCCTGCACGTCAACGGGCGTGGGGCAACGGCCGGTTGCGTGTCGGTCCCGGCGGAGGCGATGCGGGCGATCCTGGCGTGGGCCGATCCGGCCCGCCGCCCGCACATCGCGATCGGCACGGCGAGCGGGCCGACGGCCATCACCCGCTACTGAGCACCGCCGAGCGGGTGTTACCGGTCGTCACTCCCGGTCCTGTGGACTGAACAGGCCGCTGAACACTCAGCGGTCGTGGCACGTATGTGTGGGTCAAGGGGCCAAGCCTCTCGTCTCGACCCCGTCCCACGGAGGAACCGTGACCACCACGATCGCAGGCGGACGTGCCGCGCGGCGCCAGACGATGCGCCGCATCCGACCTCGCCGCTCCCCCGCCGTCCCGTTGCTGCTCGCCGTGGCGGCGGGCGCGGCCGGCGTGATCTGGCTGTGGTGGAGCAACACCCCGTCCCTGGCCGACACCACCGCCCAGGTCATCGCGGCGGGCCGGATCACCGGTCTGCTCGGCGGCTACCTGATGGCGCTGGTGGTGCTCCAGATGGCCCGGGTGCCCGCGCTGGAGCGCCGGGTCGGGTCGGACCGGGTGGCGCGCTGGCACGCGATGAGCGGCCGGTACACGCTCTGTCTGGTCGTGGCACACGTCGTGCTGATCATGTACGGATACGCCCTCCAGGCCGGGCTCACGTTCGCCGACATCGTCCAGCAGACGGTCGACTCGGTCAACCAGTTGCCCGACATGGGCAAGGCGGCGATCGGCACGGGCCTGCTGGTGTTCATCGGGCTCATCTCCATCGGCCCGGTCCGGCGCGTGATCCCGTACGACCTCTGGTACCACGTGCACCTGCTGACGTACGCGGCCACGTTCCTGACGTTCTGGCACCAGCTCTCCACGGGCAACGAATTCGTCGTGGAGCCGGCCGCGAAGACCGTCTGGTACGCGCTGTACGGCTCGGTGACCGCGCTGGTCCTCTGGTACCGCGTCTTCACACCGATCCGGCTGAACATGCGGCACCGGCTGCGCGTCGAGGCGGTCATCGAGGAGACCCCGGGCATCGTGTCCGTGCTGATGAGCGGCCGGAAGCTGCACCGGATGGGCGCGGAGGCGGGCCAGTTCTTCCGCTGGCGCTTCCTGGCCCCCGGTATGCGGTTCAGCTCGCACCCGTACTCGCTGTCGGCGGCCCCGCGCCCCAACATGCTGCGCATCACCGTGAAGGCGATCGGCGACCACAGCTCGGCCCTGCGCGACCTGGAGCCCGGCACCCGCGTGTGGGCCGAGGGCCCGTACGGCGCCCTGACCGCCGCCAAGCGCAGCCGCGGCAAGGTCCTGCTGGTGGCGGGCGGCGTCGGCATCACCCCGATGCGCGCCCTGTTCGAGACCCTGCCCGGCGCGGCGGGCGACCTGACCCTTCTCTACCGGGCCAACAGCACCCAGGACCTGGCCCTCTGGGACGAGCTGGCGGCCATCGCCAACGAGCGCGGCGCCCGCCTGATGTACGCGGTGAACAGCCCCGACGGAGAGCGCCCGGACATCTCGCCGGAGTCGCTGCGCCGGAAGCTGCCGGACATCGACGACCACGACGTCTTCCTGTGCGGGCCCCCCGGCTTCGCGCAGGGGGTGTACGAGGCATTGCGCGGCGCGGGTGTTCCGGCGCGCCGTATCCACCACGAGTCGTTCGAGATGTGAGCGACGGGAGTCAGGAGCGATGAAGAAGAGTCACCCCTTTCGGCGCGTCATGCTGGCGAGCGCCGCCACAGTCTCCGGAATCGTCCTGCTGCTGACGCTGAAGCCGACGTCGGACCCCGGGTCCGCGCAGGCGGCCGGCGCCCTGCCGCAGCAGACGGCGGCGGCCCAGGAAGCGGCCCAGGGCGGCGCGTCCGCCAAGGACGGCACCTTCACCGGCGACGCGGTCGACACGCAGTACGGTCCGGTCCAGGTCCGCATCACGGTCAGCGGCGGCAAGATCACCAAAGCGGAGGCCGTCCAAACCCCCAGCGGCGGCCAGAGCACCCAGATCTCCGGCAACGCCGTACCCAAGCTCAACCAGGCAGCCGTCGCCGCCGGCACCGCCGACATCGACGCCGTCTCCGGCGCCACCTACACCAGCGCGGGCTACAAGGAGTCCCTCCAGTCCGCCCTGGACAAGGTTCCCGCCGAGTCGGGCACGGGCACAGGGGCGGGTGCGGCGGACTCGGCAGCGGGTTCGGCGGACGCCTCGGCCGGCGCGGGGGCGGCGGACAGCGGGGCGGCGGAAGGCGGGGCGACCTCCGACGGGGGCGGCACGTTCACCGGGAGCGTCGTCCAGACGGAGTACGGCCCGGTGCAGGTCCGCATCAGGCTGACCGACGGCAGGATCACGTCGGCGTCCGCGGTCCAGGCGCCCAGCGGCGGCCGGAGCGACCAGATCTCCGGCGACGCGATCCCCAAGCTCAACCAGGAGGCGGTGACGGCGGGCGACGGTGACATCGACGCGGTGTCCGGCGCCAGCTACACGAGCGCGGGCTACAAGGAGTCCCTCCAGTCGGCCCTGGACCAGGCCGGTGGTTGATCCCGCCGAAGCTCCCGTCGCGGTGCGTCATGCTGAGGAGGTCATGGGGACCGTCTTCTCTTTTGACGTCCGCGGCGGGGACCCACGTGCGGTCGAGGCGGCGCTGGCATCAGCGGTCGCCGGACTGCACAGGGCCAACGAAGTGTTCAGCACCTACCGGGAGAACAGCCAGATCTCCCGCCTCGCCCGCGGTGAGATCACCGTCGCCGACTGCGACCCGGAGGTCGCCGAGGTACTCGGCCTGTGCGCCGAGGCGGAGCAGCTGAGCGAGGGGTGGTTCAGCCACACCTACCAGGGGCAGATCGATCCGACGGGCCTGGTCAAGGGCTGGGCGGTGGAGCGCGCGGCGAGAACACTGAGCGCGGCCGGCGTGAGCGGGGTCAGCGTGAACGGTGGCGGAGACGTGCAGCTGTGCGGTGCGCCCGGGCCGCAGCGCCCTTGGCGGGTGGGTGTCTCCGACCCCCTCCGCCCGGGCGGCCTGGCGGCCGTGGTCTCGGCGGCGGGCACCGACGAGTTGGCGGTGGCGACGTCCGGCACGGCGGAACGCGGCACCCACATCGTCGACCCCCGCACCGGCAGGTCTGCGGTGACGGACCTGGTCGCGGTGACGGTGGTGGCCCCGAAACTGATCTGGGCGGACGCGTGGGCGACGGCGGCGTTCGCGATGGGGTCGAGGCAGGCGCTGCGGTGGCTGGAGTCGCTGCCGGACGTAGAGGCACTACTGATCACGGCGGGCGACGAGGTGCGATGCACCGGGGGACTTGCGAGAAGGCTCGGCTGAGGTTTCGGGGGCGGGAACTGCGCGACAAGCCCTGACCGGCCCGCGCCCGACAGACAACCGTCAATGGTTCTTCTGAGCCAGCCCCAACAAATGATCAGCCAACGCCTGTCCCCCCACGGGATCCCGACTGATCAGCATCAGCGTGTCGTCCCCCGCGATGGTCCCCAGAATGTCGTGCAGTTCGGCCTGGTCAATGGCCGAGGCCAAGAACTGCGCGGCCCCCGGAGGGGTACGCAGGACCACGAGATTCGCGGAAGCCTCCGCGGAGATCAGCAACTCCGCGGACAGCCGCCGCATCCGCTCCTCCTTCGCCGACTCCCCCAACGGCGCCCGGGGCGTACGGAATCCGCCCTCGCTGGGCACCGCGTAGATGAGATCACCGTCGGTGTTGCGGATCTTCACCGCGTTCAGTTCGTCCAGGTCCCTGGACAGCGTCGCCTGCGTGACGGTCAGCCCGTCATCCGCGAGCAGCTTCGCCAACTGACTCTGCGACCGCACCGGTTGCCGGTTGAGGATGTCCACAATCCGGCGGTGGCGTGCGGTGCGGGTCTGCGGTACCGCAGGCCCCGCGTGATCGTGATCCTGCGCCTGCGTCATCGTCGTCGTCTCATTCCCCGGTCAGTCCTTCCCGTCAACCGCGTCGAGAACTCCGGGAAGTGCCTGGAGAAACGCGTCCACTTCGGCGTCACCGATGTTCAACGGCGGCATGAGCCGTACGACATCGGGAGCGGGCGCGTTCACCAGGAACCCGGCGTCCTGAGCCGCCTGCTGCACCTGGGGCGCGAGGGGCTCCTTGAGCACGATACCCAGGAGAAGTCCCGCGCCCCGGACGTGGTCGATCAGCGGGTGGCACGAACTGCCGTCGGTGCCCTCGATTCCCACGCGCAGCTTCTCGCTCTGCCGCTTGACGTTCTCCAGCAGCCCCTCGGCCTGGATGGTCTCCAGTACGGCCAGTCCGGCGGCGCAGGCGATCGGGTTGCCGCCGAACGTCGTGCCGTGCTGGCCGGGCCTGAGCAGGTCTGCGGCGCGGCCGAAGGCGACGGTCGCGCCGAGGGGCAGTCCGCCGCCGAGGCCCTTGGCAAGGGTGACGACGTCGGGCAGGACGCCCTCGTGGGCCTGGTACTCGAACCAGTGCCCGGTACGGCCGACGCCGGTCTGCACCTCGTCGAGGACGAGCAGGGCGCCGGTGGCGGCGGTGATGGCACGCGCGGCCTTCAGATAGCCGGCGGGCGGGACCACGACGCCGTTCTCCCCCTGGACCGGCTCGATGATGACGAGGGCGGTCTCGTCGGTGACGGCGGCGGCCAGCGCCTGCGCGTCGCCGTACGGGACGTACGTGACGTCACCGGGCAGCGGCACGAAGGGCTCCCGCTTCGCGGGCTGGCCGGTGAGCGCGAGGGCGCCCATGGTCCGCCCGTGGAAGCCGCCCTCGGTGGCGACCATGTGCCCCCGTCCGGTCAGCCGGCCGATCTTGAAGGCACCCTCGTTGGCCTCTGCGCCCGAGTTGCAGAAGAACACCTTGCCGTCCCGGCCGAAGCGCTGGAGCAGCTGTTCGGCGAGCGCGACGGGCGGTTCGGCGACGAAGAGGTTGGAGACATGGCCGAGCGACGCGATCTGGGTGGAGACCGCCTCGACGATCGCCGGGTGGGCGTGGCCGAGCGCGTTGACGGCGATGCCGCCCACGAAGTCGACGTACATCTTGCCGTCGGCGTCCCACACCGTGCTGCCCGCGCCGCGGACGAGGGGCAGCCGGGGGGTGCCGTAGTTGTTCATGAGCGCGCCCTGCCAGCGCTGCGTCAGCTCCTGGTTGGCGCTCAGGTCCTGGCCGGCGTTCATACGGCGTCCCCCTCTTCTTCCGCGTCGGCCACGACCATCGTGCCGATGCCCTCGTCCGTGAAGATCTCCAGCAGGATCGAGTGCTGGACCCGGCCGTCGATGACACGGGCGGTGGTGACGCCGTTGCGCACTGCGTGCAGGCAGCCCTCCATCTTCGGCACCATGCCGGAGCTCAACTCCGGGAGCAGCTTCTCCAGTTGGGAAGCGGTGAGGCGACTGATCACCTCGTCGGAGTTGGGCCAGTCCTCGTAGAGGCCCTCGACGTCCGTGAGGACCATGAGTGTTTCGGCGCCAAGAGCAGCAGCGAGTGCCGCAGCCGCCGTATCAGCATTGACGTTGTAGACATGTCCGTCGTCCTGGCTACGGGCGATCGACGAGACGACCGGGATACGGCCGTCGGCGAGCAGTGCCTCGATCGCGCCCGTGTCGATCGCGGTGATCTCGCCCACCCGCCCGATGTCGACCAACTCCCCGTCGATCTCGGGCTGGTGCTTGATGGCGGTGATGGTGTGCGCGTCCTCGCCGGTCAACCCGACGGCGAGCGGCCCGTGCTGGTTGAGCAGCCCGACCAGTTCCCGCTGGACCTGTCCGGCCAGCACCATGCGTACGACGTCCATTGCGTCCTCGGTGGTGACCCTGAGGCCTGCCTTGAACTCGCTGACGATGCCGTGTCTGTCGAGCGCGGCGCTGATCTGCGGCCCGCCGCCGTGCACGACGACGGGCTTGAGGCCGGCCTGACGAAGGAAGACGACGTCCTGGGCGAAGGCGTCCTTCAACTCCTCGTTCACCATGGCGTTTCCGCCGAACTTGATGACGACGACCTTGCCGTTGTGGCGGGTCAGCCAGGGGAGCGCTTCGATGAGGATCCTGGCCTTGGGCAGCGCGGTGTGCTTACGAGTCGAAGACTTTCGCTCTTCTGGGTGATTTACCGTCATAGCCGACTTTCGGAAAGATCTCGGATCAGCCGCCGGGCGGGCGGTGTTGGCCTGCGGAGGTGGCGTAAGACTCATCCCGGACTCGTCCGGGGCGAGCTGCTGCCGATGAACCAGGAACCCTCGTCGGCGACGACGAGGACCCGCGACAACCAAGCGGGCACGTCAAGACGAGTACGCGCTGTTCTCGTGGACATAGTCGGCCGTCAGGTCGTTGGTCCAGATGACCGCAGACTCATTGCCTGCCGCGAGGTCCGCCGTGATGTGGACCTCGCGGTAGCGCATGTCGACCTTGCCCCGGTCCTCGCCGACGCCGCCGTTCTTGCAGACCCAGACGCCGTTGATGGCTACGTTCAACCGGTCCGGCTCGAAGGCGGCCTGCGTTGTGCCAATGGCGGAGAGGACTCGGCCCCAGTTGGGGTCCTCGCCGTGGATGGCGCACTTGAGGAGGTTGTTGCGGGCGATGGAGCGGCCGACCTCGACAGCGTCGTCCTCGCTGGCCGCGTTCACCACCTCGACCTTGATGTCCTTGCTGGCGCCCTCGGCGTCCCGGATCAGCTGCTGCCCGAGGTCGTCACAGACTGCGCGTACGGCCTCCGCGAACTCGGCCTGGTCCGGAGTGACCTCTGAGGCACCGGAGGCGAGCAGCAGCACGGTGTCGTTGGTGGACATGCAGCCGTCGGAGTCGACGCGGTCGAAGGTGGTGCGGGTGGCGGCGCGGAGGGCCTTGTCGAGGTGCTCGCTGTCGACGTCCGCGTCCGTCGTGAGGACGACGAGCATGGTGGCGAGGCCCGGGGCGAGCATGCCCGCGCCCTTGGCCATGCCGCCCACGGTCCAGCCGTCCTTGCTGACGACGGCCGTCTTGTGGACGGAGTCGGTGGTCTTGATGGCGATGGCGGCCTTCTCGCCGCCGTGCGGGCCGAGTTGGGCGACGGCCTTGTCGACGCCCCGCAGCAGCTTGTCCATCGGCAGGAGCAGTCCGATGAGGCCCGTGGAGCAGACGGCGATCATGCCCGGGGCATGACCGCCCGTCTCGTCGAGCCCGGCGCTGTTGAGGGACTCGGCCACCTTCTCCGCGGTGGCGTGGGTGTCCTGGAAGCCCTTCGGACCCGTACAGGCGTTTGCCCCACCGGAGTTGAGGACGACGGCGGTCAACTCGCCGCCCCTCAGGACCTGTTCCGACCAGAGCACGGGTGCGGCCTTGACACGGTTGGAGGTGAAGACGCCTGCGGCGGCGAGGCGGGGTCCGTTGTTGACCACCAGGGCAAGGTCCGGGTTGCCGTTCTCCTTGATCCCGGCCGCGATACCCGCGGCCGTGAACCCCTTTGCTGCCGTGACACTCACTGCGTCTCCTTGTTCGCTCCGCCGCGGTAGCGGCTCATGTCACCGTCGCCCGTGCAGCGCAGAAGTGCGGGTTTCTCCCCCAGTGCCTCAAGAGCCCGGGAGGTGCCCCCGGTTGCCTGCGGTCCGGTGGCTGCACGTGCGTCGCTCACGGTGCGACTCCGATCGTGGAAAGCCCGGTGGTCTCGTCGAGCCCGAGGGCGATGTTCATGCTCTGGACGGCACCGCCCGCGGTGCCCTTGGTCAGGTTGTCGATGGCACTGATCGCGATGATGCGGCGCACGGACTCGTCGTACGCGACCTGTACCTGAACGGCGTTGGAACCGTAGACGGACGCCGTGGCCGGCCACTGCCCCTCCGGAAGGAGGTGCACGAACGGCTCGTCGGCGAACGCCTTCTCGTAGGCGGCGCGCACGGACTCGGCGGTGACGCCGGAACGGGCGGCGGCGGTGCAGGTGGCGAGGATGCCGCGGGACATGGGGGCGAGGGTGGGCGTGAAGGAGACGGCGACGGGCGAGCCCGCGGCGCCGCTGAGGTTCTGGACGATCTCGGGCGTGTGCCGGTGACCGCCGCCGACCCCGTACGGCGACATGGACCCCATGACCTCACTGCCCAGCAGGTGTGTCCTGGCCGCCTTGCCGGCGCCGGAGGTCCCGGAGGCGGCGACGATCACGGCCTCGGGCTCGGCGATCCCGGCGGCGTAGGCAGGGAAGAGGGCGAGCGAGACGGCGGTCGGATAGCAACCGGGCACCGCGACACGCTTGGACCCCTCCAGCGCGGCGCGGGCACCCGGCAGTTCGGGGAGGCCGTAGGGCCAGGTCCCGGCGTGCGCGGAACCGTAGAACTTCTCCCAGTCGGCCGCGTCGTGGAGCCGGAAGTCGGCGCCCATGTCGACGACGAGGACATCCGGCCCGAGCTGCTCGGCGACGGCGGCGGACTGTCCGTGCGGCAGCGCGAGGAAGACGACATCGTGCCCGGCGAGCACGTCGGGTGTGGTCTCCTGGAGCACACGGTCGGCCAGCGGCAGCAGATGCGGCTGCAGGGCGCCGAGCAGCTGTCCGGCGTTGGAGTTGCCGGTCAGGGCGCCGATCTCCACCTCGGGGTGGACGAGGAGCAGGCGCAGCAGTTCCCCGCCCGCGTACCCACTCGCTCCGGCCACCGCCACACGTACCGCCATGGAACCCTCCTCCTAGATGGCATGACTATACGTTTCGCTGCACGTTTATGCAATCTCATGGATCGATATGCGGAGCCCGGCGGACCGGTACGGGCAGCACGTCGAGCATGCCCATGGCACGATCATCGGTATGCGTGAGGACTGTCTCCAGTCCGGGTACGGGGGCCGCTTGGAGTGGGGGCCGACGGGTGCGCAACACCTCGCCCGCGAGGTGTCCTGCCTGGTCGTCGTCGATGTGCTGTCGTTCACGACGTCGGTCTCGGTCGCGGTCGAGGCCGGTGCCCGCGTCTTCCCCTATCCGTGGCACGACGGCACGGCCACGGCCTTCGCCGAGCAGAAGGACGCCGGCTGGCCGTCGGTCGGTGAGCCCCGGCCCACCCTGGTCGCTTTCCCCGGCGGCGCTGCGCCGGGCGCCCTTCGCCGCCCGGCTGGTGCTGCTGTCCCCCAACGGCTCGGCCATCTCGGCGGCGGCCGGCGACACGACCAGGGTAGTGGCCGCCTGCCTGCGCAACGCCACCACCGTGGGCGCATGGCTCGCCGAGCGGGGGTACGGAACCGCCGAGCGGCCGGTCTGCGTGATCGCCGCCGGTGAGCGCCGGCCCGACGGCAGCCTGCGGCCGGCCCTGGAGGACCTGCTGGGGGCGGGCGCCGTCGTCGCCTCGCTGGACATCCACGGCAGCGGTCGTACGGCTCTCTCCCGAGGCCGCCACGGTCTCCACCGCCTTCACCGCCTCCCCGGACGTCGCCGCCGACGTCTTCGCGAGCGCCTCGGGGCGGGAACTGATCGACGGCGGCTTCCCCGAGGACGTGGCGATCGCGACGGAGGTTGATGCGAGCGCGGTGGTGCCGGTCCTCGTGGACGGAGCGTTCGTCGCGGCGACCGTCTGATCGGCCGAACCGGGTACGGGCGACCCGGGTACCCTTCGGCACCCGAGCCGCCCGTCCGGTCAGCTGTTTCCCCCGTCGGCCCTCACCGTCACCCCTTCCTGATCCGCAGGAAGGTGACGGAGTTCGCCGGGAACGTGTACGTGAACCTGCTCGCGACGCTCTCGAAGGTCGACTTCACCGGCGCCACCGGCGTCGCCGTCTCGCTGTTCACCGCGTCCGGCGCGGCGGCCAGCGTCGTCACCGCGGCCTTGGACCTGACCTTCGCCCCGCCGAGGTCGATCGTCGTACGGGCCTGCGCCGCCTGGGCGTTGACGACCTTGACGATCAGGTCACCGGTCTTCGCGTCCCTGGTGACGATCTGACGGAACGGCTCGGCCGGCTTGTCGTCGGTGAAGCCGCCCCACTCCTGGCCGTCGAGGTAGAGGGTGACCTGACGGCCCCGTACCTTGACGTCGATGTCGTAGGCGCGGCCCGTGTCGATCGAGCCCGCCTTCGACACGAGCGTCGACTTGCCGCCGTCCGAGGCCTGCTCGACAGCGTTCAGGGTGTTGTTCCAGCCGCCCAGGTTCCACCAGTAGTAGTTGCCGGTGTCCTTGACGCCGAAGGCGACGAGGAAGCCCTCCTTGCCGGACTTCTTGGTGGCCTTCACATGCAGGTCGTAGTCGTGCCAGGCGGGGTCCCCCGCGGAGACCATGGTGTTCTCGGCGGCGACGTCCGTCTGGACGTACTGTCCGTCCTGGACCGTCCAGCTCCCGCCCCCGGTATGAGTCCACCGGGAGGCGTCACCCGAGAAGTCGTCGCTCAGCAGTGCCGTGCCGTCCGCGCCGGTGACCTTCACATCGTCGTACGCCGCCGTGGTCGCCCATGTCGACAGACCGACGGCTCCCGAGATCGGGCCGCTCACCGACGGCGTGCCGGTGGCGGTGGTGGGCACCACGCGGTCGCCGACGTTGGTCATGAACAGCTTCTGCACCTCGTACGAGGACGAACCCCAGGACGCGTGGTTGTTGAACCAGATCATGTCCGGGCGCCACTGCACGGCGTCCTCGTTGGCGAGCAGCGGGGCGTACGAGGCGAGCTTGACGACGTCCGCGTTGCGCTCCAGGCCCGTCATGAACGCGGCCTCGGAGAGGGCGTTCTTGAAGGTGTTGCCGCCGGAGGCGTACTCGCCGAGGAAGACCTTGGGGCCGTTCCTGTCGTACGAGTCGTAGCGGTCGTTGTTCTGGAGGAACCAGTTCGTGCTGTTGTAGTAGTGCTCGTCGACCATGTCGACGTTCGCGTCCCGGTTGAGCTGCCAGGCGGTGTCGAAGGTCGAACCGCTGTCGTCCGGGCCGGAGTTGGAGATGATCGTGATGTCCGGGTACTTGGCCTCGATGGCGGTCCGGAACTCCGTGAAACGGGCGAAGAACTCGTTCGGCAGGTTCTCCTCGTTGCCCACCTCGATGTGGGTGAGGCGGAAGGGCTTGGGGTGGCCCATCTGCGCCCGCTTGCGGCCCCACTCGCTCGTCACGGACCCGTTGGCGAACTCGATGAGGTCGAGGGTGTCCTGGATGTGCCGCTTGAGCAGCGCCTCGTCGACAACGGCCTGGTTCTGCCCGCAGCCGGTGACCAGGGCCGGGACGACGGGCAGCGGCATCGCGCCCACGTCCTCCGAGAACTGGAAGTACTCGTAGTAGCCGATCCCGTAACTCTGGTTGTAGCCCCAGAAGTTGGAGTTGGTCGCGCGCTGCTCGACCGGCCCGATGGTGTCCTTCCACTGGTACGAGCGCTTGCGCTCCCAGTTCGAGGCCTCGCTGTAGTCCTGCATGGACCCGGTGTTGACCAGGCAGCCGCCCGGGAATCGTACGAAACCGGGATCGAGCGCGGCGATCTTCTCGGCGAGGTCCTCGCGCAGCCCGTGACCCTTGTACGTGTCCCGGGGCAGCAGCGAAACCATGTCGAGGGCAACGGAGCTGTCCGTCGCGACCGTGAGCCGCCCGTCGGTGCTGGAGCGGGTCGCGGTGAACCGCGCCCGGTACTTGGCCCAGCCGTCCTGCACCGCGACCTGGCGGGCCTCGGCGAGGGTGCCCTCGGCGTCGGCGAGGGACACGGTGATCGCAGTGGCCTGGTCGGCGCGTGCCCAGACGGAGAAGTCGTACTTCCTGCCGCTCTCGACCCTGACCCCGGTGTTGTAGCCGGAGTTGGTGACGGACGAGCCGGCGCCCAGGGAGAGGTAGGTGCGGTTGCGGGCGTTCAGACGCCCGTCGTCGTTCAGGGCCGTCGCCGTACCGCTGACGGCCCAGGAGGTGAGGGGCGTGTACGAGCGGTTGTCGGCGGTGGAGTACTCAAAGGATCGGTTCTGCACGAGTTCGGCGTACAGACCGCCGTCGGCGGCGCGGTTGATGTCCTCGAAGAAGACGCCGTACATGGTGTCGTCGATCTCGGCACCCTTGGCGGCGGGGTCCACGGTGATGACGTAGTCGGTGATGTCCTCGGCGTTGGCCGGGGCGGGGACGACCGCCGAGACCACCAGGAGTGCGGTGGCCGTGAGACCTAGTCTCCAGCGGGTGCGTGTGCTTGTCATGGATACTCCGCGGCTCTGTCGATGCAGTTCGGTATACCGGACGACGATCAGCACTTCGAACGGCAAGATAGGTATGTGACCCAAGTGCGTCAATGGGGCGTGCGGCAGCTCGAATGTTTCGGAAGGGCGGCGGCATGGGCGAGTTCCGGCCAGTCGCCGCTGTACTGCTGTATCTGGCGGGGAGTTGGCGGGTGGAGCCAACGGTCCGGGATCTCGGGAGCACGGACGAGGGGTCCTTCACCGGCACCACTATGTTCAGCCCGTTGTACGGCGGAGGCTTGCTGCACCACGAGTCGGGCACGTTCGTGGTGCAGGGCGTCGCCCGCCCCGCCGAGCGGACACTCCGCTTCCTCCCTGACGCCACCCCCGGCACGGCGGACGTGCGTTTCGCGGACGGCCGCCCGTTCCACGATCTGGACCTGACGTCGGGCCGATGGGTCACCCGCCATCCCTGTGCGGCCGATCTCTACCGCGGCGAGTTCACGGTCCTGGACACGGACCGCCGGCGGACGGTGTGGCGAGTGGCGGGCCCGGCCAACAACCTCGTCCTCACCACGGACTACGCCCGCGACTGGCCGCGCACCGCCTGAGGGAACACGCCTTCGAAACGGAGGTTCCAGCGGCCCGCACGGCCCGTGACGACGGTCGTGGACAAGGGGCGGACGTCGAGGTTCCAGTAGGTCGAGGGCGGTGCCTTCAGAGTATGGACGAGGGCCGCGCGGATGACCGAGGGCTCGGCCACGGCGACGACCCGGCCGCCGTCGTCGACGGGCCGGGTGTCGAGCCAGCCGCCGACGCGCGAGATGAAGTCCAGCAGTGACTCGCCGCCATGAGGTGTGGCGCGCGGGTCGGCGAGCCAGGTGTCCACGGCCCCGGGGTCCCGGGCCATGGCCTCGCCGAGGGTGAGCCCGCGCCAGCGGCCCATGTCGCAGTCGCGCAGGGCCAGCTGGAGGAGCGGTCCGTAGCCGAGGGCGTCCCCGGTGGCACGGCTGCGCGCTGTCGGCGAGCAGTAGCGCAGCTCGGCCGCTGCCAGCGGCGCCAGATCGTGGGCGGCGCGCTGTACCTCGTCCCAGCCGGCCTGGTCCAGCGGCCGGTCGTCGTCGAAGCGCTCGGCGAGCTGCGGGGAGCTGCGCGCGGCGGCGACGAAGGTGACCCGAAGTTGCATGCGGCGATGGTGGGCCGGGAAAGTACGCAGGTCAAGGGGCGTTACTCAGTGGTTATCGAGGTACGCGCCGCTCCCTGCGCGATCGCCACAGAGGCTTTACGCCGACTCCACGAGGGCTTCACTCGAAGTGGGGCGCCATCCACTGGACGGGCTTGTCGAGCGGCCGGAAACCGGCCTCCTCGTAGACGCCGTGTGCGCACCGTGCGTGGCTGAGCGGAATGCGGCGCACCCCGGGCGCCGCGAGGAGAACACGCACCTCGCGCACCGTCGCCATACCGATGCACGCACCCCGCGCATCCGCCACCGTAGTTCCCGGGGAAGGCCGGTACGCCGTCGCTCCATGCCGGGAGGTTCCCCGTCCCCGCCCGCCCTGTCGAACGTCTTCGGCGGCTCGCCGCGCGTCGGGCACCTCGTCAGAGCACCTCGTCACAGGCCGTACGCAACCTCCGTACCCCCTCCCCGATCTCCCCCACCCCCGCGACGGCCGCGAAGCTCAACCGCACGTGCGCCGCTGGCGGTTCGGCGCTGAAGTAGGGACGGCCCGGGGTGATCGCGACGCCGGCACGCAGTGCGGCCGCGACGAGAGCCGCATCGTCCGGCCCGTCGGGGAGACGCAGCCAGAGGTGGTAACCGCCCGACGGGATGTGGGGCAGCGCCAGTTGGGGGAGAGAGACCAGCAGCGCGGACGTCATCGCGTCCCGACGGACCTTCAACTCCGTGGACACCGCGCGCAGATGGCGGGGCCAGGCCGGTGAGCCGACGAGTTCGAGGGCCGCCTCCTGCAGGGGTCGCGGGACGAAGAGGGTGTCGACGATCTGGATGGCGCGCAGCCGTTCCAGCACCGGGCCCCTGGCCGCGAGCGCGCTCACCCGGAAACTCGGCGAGGTCGCCTTGGTGAGCGACCCGACGTGGACGACCACACCGTCGGGGTCCTCCGCCGCGAGCGGACGCGGCAGCGGCGCCGCGTCCTCGTGCACCAGTCGCCGTACGAAGTCGTCCTCGATCACGAAGGCCCCGGCCTCGCGGGCGATCCGCAGCACCTCCGCGCGCCGTTCGGGCGCGAGCACGGCCCCGGTCGGGTTCTGGAACAGGGGCTGGCACACGAACACCCGGGCGCCGGTCGCCCGGAACGCGTCGGCCAGCAGCGGTGGGCGTACACCGTCCACGTCCACCGGGACCGGCACCGGGCGCAGGCCGGCCGCGCGGGCGATGGCCAGCATGCCGGGGTAGGTGGGCGACTCGACCAGTACCGGAGCTCCGGGCGGGGCGAGGGCCCGCAGGGCTGTCGTCAGAGCCGCCTGACCGCCCGCCGTGATCAGCACCTCGGCTGCCGTGACGGCACCGCCGATGCCCCGTGCGAACCACTCGCGCAGCTCCGGGAGCCCGTCCAGGGGCGGCCGTCCCCACGCCCCGGGACGGCGTCCGGCACGCGAGAGAGCCGCCGCCATGGCCCGCTCGGGCTGGAGGGAGGGGTGCAGATATCCGCCGTTGAACTCGATCACCCCGGGCGGCGGCGCGGCGAGCGAGACGACGACACCGGAGGCGTTCACCGTGCGCGGCACGAGGTCGGCGGCACCGTCCGCGCTCAGAGCGACCTCCTGCCAGGAGGTGTCCCCGGCGGGGGTGGCCGTGGGCCGGGGCTCGGCGCGGTACGCGCCGGCGCCCGGACGGGTCACGACCAGTCCCTCGGCGGCCAATTGCGCGAGCGCCCGGGAGACGGTCACCGGGCTCACCCGGAAGCGCTCCACCAGCACCCGGCTCGACGGCAGCTTTCCACCAGGAGAGTAGCGGTTCAACTCCTGCCGCAGTCGATTGGCCAGCTCGTCGACGCTGCTACGCTCTTGCATGAGAGCACATGATAGCGCTACCGCCTCAACTCGGATAGCGGTCAACGCCCCCGCTCCAGCGCGGACCCCCGGCGCGGGCCCCGTTCGCGAGAACTCCACGGCCCGTCGCACCGGCACCCTTCAGGCAGCCCTCGGCGTCATCGCCTTCTCACTCACCTTCCCGGCCACCGCCTGGGGCCTGGAGGGCTTCGGCCCCTGGTCTCTGGTGGCCGTAAGGACCGTCCTCGCGGCGGTCGTCGCGGGTGGCTGTCTGCTGGCGCTGCGTGTGCCACTGCCCGCCCGCCACCACTGGGCGGGGCTCGCGGTCGTCGCCGCGGGAGTCGTCCTCGGCTTTCCGCTTCTCACCACGCTCGCTCTCCGGACCTCGACCACCTCGCACGCCGCCGTGGTGGTCGGCCTGCTGCCTCTGACGACAGCCCTCTTCTCGGCGCTGCGCACGGGCTCCCGGCCCTCGCGCACCTACTGGGCGGCGGCCCTGGCGGGCGCGGCGGCCGTGCTCGCGTTCACCATCCAGCAGAGCGGCGGCGCCCTGACCAGCGCCGACGCCTACCTCTTCGGCGCCCTGGTGGTCTGCGCGGCCGGCTACACCGAGGGCGGCAGGCTGGCCCGGGTCATGCCGGGCCGGCAGGTCATCGGCTGGGCACTGGTGCTGTGTCTGCCGCTCACCGCGCCCGCCGCCGCGCTGGCACTGTCGTACGAGCCCGTGCGGTTCACCGCCCACAGCGTGATCGGGCTGTTGTGGGTGGCGGTGGGGTCGCAGTTCCTCGGCCTGGTCGTCTGGTACCGGGGCATGGCCGCGATCGGTGTTCCGAAGGCCAGCCAGTTGCAGTTGGCGCAGCCCCTGCTCACACTGGTGTGGTCGGTCCTGCTGCTGGGTGAGCAGTTGACGCCGGCCGCTCCCCTGACGGCGGCGGCCGTGCTCGTCTGTATCGCCGTCACCCAGCGGGCACGCGGCTGAGAGCCGAGAGGAGACCAGCAGATGCGCGCAACCGTGGGCGACCAGCTTGTCCAGCACGGCAGGGTGGTCGGCCAGCACGATCAGGTCACGGAAGTCGTCGAGGTCCTCGGCCAGGAGGGCACTCCCCCGTACCGCGTCCGATTCCCGGACGGGCACGAGGCAGTGATGTCACCCGGTCCCGACTGCGAGGTCCGCCACAAGGACAAGGACCACTAGCGGTTCTCGCGAGGCCCGGGTGCGGTCAGCCACGCGCCCCGGAGGGGCGCGGGGCTGTCTCGATCCGCGGCTCCGCCGCGCGGGAGCGACCAGCCACGACGGACCCGCAGCCCGGGTACCGCACTGCCCGCTGAGCGCTCAGCGCGGTGGCATCGCCGGCTGCTGGTAGTGGTCGGCGACCACCCGCTCCATGGCCCCGATCCTGTCGGTGCCCACTTCCTTGGCGGAGAAGAAGACGTGCCCGCGCGCCTCGGGGTGGTCACGGGCGAGCGTCAGGTGCCGGGACAGCTCGGCCGGGTCCTGCCAGGCCGCGGGCTGCGCCGGGTCGCCGGCCTTGTACAGCGCCTCACCGACGTACAGCTTCGTCCCCGTGCCCCTGGCGGCCTCCGCCCACCACGGCAGCAGCTTGGCGTAGTCGGCCGCGGCGAAGCCGATATTCCAGTAGATCTGTGGGCAGATGTAGTCGATCCAGTTCCGCCGCACCCATTTCCTGGTGTCCGCGTACAGGTCGTCGTAGGTCTGCACACCCGCCCGGGTGTCCGAGCCGAGCGGGTCGGTCGCCACGTTGCGCCACACGCCGAAGGGGCTGATCCCGAAGTCGGCATCGGGACGTACGGCCTTGATGCGGGCGGCCGTCTCCAGTACCAGTTTGTCGATGTTGTCGCGCCGCCAGGAGGCCCGGTCGGGGAAGGTGCCGCCGTACTTCGCGTACTGGGCGTCGTCGGCGAAGGTCTGGCCGGCGACCGGGTACGGGTAGAAGTAGTCGTCCCAGTGGACACCGTCGACCTCGTACTTCGCCACCGCGTCGAGCATCGCGTCCTGGACGAAGCGACGGACCTCGGGCAGACCCGGGTTGTAGTACAGCTTCCCGCCGTACGGAACCACCCAGTCGGGGTGCCTGCGGGCCGGGTGGGAGGCGACGAGCCTGGTGGGGTCGGTGTGGTTGGCGACGCGGTACGGGTTGAACCAGGCGTGCAGTTCGAGGCCGCGTGCGTGCGCCTCCTCGACCGCCGTGCCCAGCGGGTCCCAGCCGGGGTCCTTGCCCTGGGTTCCGGTGAGGACCTGCGTCCAGGGCTCGTAGGGCGAAGGCCACAGGGCGTCGGCGGTCGGTCGGACCTGGAAGAACACCGCGTTGAGTCGCCGGTTCACCGCCGTGTCGAGATGGGCGATCAGTTCGGCGCGCTGCTGGCCGGCGGTCAGCCCCTGCTTCGACGGCCAGTCCCGGTTGGCGACCGTCGCCAGCCACATCCCCCGCAACTCGCGCGTCGCCCTCCTACGGCCGCCGTTCGCCCCGCTCGGCTCCGCACCGGCCAGCGCGGCCCCCGCCACCGCCCCGCCCGCCACGAGCGTCGACAGGGCGGTCGCCGCGAACGCCCGCCGTGACATGCGCGCGTGCCGCGCCTTCCCGCTCATTTCCGTACCTCCGGTATGCGTCGTGTAGGACAAGTCACAGACCGTCCTCACCCGTCCCGGGCCACACTCCCATGTGAGGCCCGGAAGATTGAGCAATGGCCGCCGAAGGTAACGTGCAGGTTTGGCGCAGGCTCCGGACAGACGGAAGACACCGGACAACCGCGGGCCCGCAGGCCGGACGGCCAGCGAAGATGATCAGTGAAAGAGGACGATGTGACCGACATCGAACGCGTCGGAGTCGTGGGCTGCGGCCAGATGGGAGCAGGCATCGCCGAGGTGTGCGCCCGCTCCGGGCTGGACGTGAAGGTCGCCGAGACCACCGGCGAGGCCCTGGAGTTCGGCCGCACCCGGCTGTTCAACTCCCTCTCCAAGGCGGCCGAGCGCGGCAAGATCTCCGAGGAGGAGCGGGACGCGACGATGGCGCGGCTCAGCTTCACCACCGACCTCGGCGAGTTCGCCGACCGCGACCTGGTGGTCGAGGCCGTCGTCGAGAACGAGCAGGTGAAGACCGAGATCTTCCAGGTGCTCGACCAGGTGGTGACCCGCCCGGACGCGATCCTCGCCTCCAACACCTCCTCTATCCCTCTGGTGAAGCTGGCCGTCGCCACCTCCCGGCCCGACCAGGTCGTCGGCATCCACTTCTTCAACCCGGCCCCGGTGCAGAAGCTCGTCGAGCTGATCCCGGCGCTCACCACCTCCGAGGGCACCCTGGGCCGCGCCCAGCTGTTCGCCGAGAAGGCCCTCGGCAAGCACGCGATCCGCGCCCAGGACCGCTCGGGCTTCGTGGTGAACGCCCTGCTGATCCCGTACCTGCTCTCCGCGATCCGGATGTTCGAGTCGGGCATGGCCAGCCGTGAGGACATCGACAACGGCATGGAGATGGGCTGCGCCCACCCGATGGGCCCGCTGAAGCTGTCCGACCTGATCGGCCTGGACACGGTCGCCTCGGTCGCCTTCTCGATGTACGAGGAGTACAAGGAGCCGCTGTACGCCGCTCCCCCGCTGCTCCAGCGCATGGTCGACGCGGGCCGGCTGGGCCGGAAGTCGGGTTCGGGTTTCTACACCTACGGCTAGAAATCACCCAGCGTAACACCGGGGCGTACGCGGGCCCGGCACTCTTCGGAGTGCCGGGCCCGCGGCATTCACACACCGTGTGCACGCCGGACACGCATATGCCGGGCGCACACTCTCCCCACACGCCCACCAGGCGGGTTGACTCATCATGCGCATGCAAGGGATGTGACGACTACGGAAAGGAGCGGAACGTGACCGCCGACCCCGAACATCCCGTGGCCCATGGAGAACTCGCAGAGTTACGCCGCCGCCTCGATGTCGCGTACGCGCGTGTCGAGGGAGGTCTGGCCCTGCTCAGTCATCGCACGAAGGAGACGGACAAGGAACTCGACGACCTGAGCACACGCGTCGTCCACCTGGAACACGGCCGATGGCCCCTGCCCGCCGTCGCGGCCCTCACCGCCCTCGGGGCGCTGGCCGTGACGGTCTGGTACGCCATCGGACGCTGAGCGCGCCCTAGGTGTCCTGGCCGAGTCTGAGATGGTGCAACAACAGTAGTGCGGCCGCCATGTTGGCGGCCGGGACCTCCCCGCGGACGACCATGTCGGGGACGAGCTTGAGGGGGATCCACTCCCGGCGGTCCGACTCGAAGTCGTCCACGGGGTGTCCGATGTACTCACCCTCCTCCGCCCAGTAGATGTGGTGCCGGGCGTCGGTGAGTCCGTTGGACGGCTCGACGCTCATGAGATGCCGCAGGGGTCCCGGTCGCCAGCCCGTCTCCTCCTCCAGTTCCCTTGCGGCAGCGAAGGCGATGTCCTCACCGTCCTCCACGACCCCTGCCGCGAGTTCCCACCCCCAGCTGTCGGTGATGAAGCGGTGCCGCCACAGCAGGAGTACCTCGTTGGCCTCGTTCACCACGGTGGCCACGGCCACGGGCCTCAGCCGTATCAGGAAGTGGTCGAGAT
The DNA here is from genome assembly GCF_033441795.1 of Streptomyces sp. ADMS. Classification (NCBI taxonomy): domain Bacteria; kingdom Bacillati; phylum Actinomycetota; class Actinomycetes; order Kitasatosporales; family Streptomycetaceae; genus Streptomyces; species Streptomyces sp. ADMS. Next base: position 20,888 of record NZ_JAVFVX010000032.1, read on the forward strand.
GCCGCCCGTCCGGCAGCTCGACATCCGCGAGATTGACCCTGAACCAGCGATTTGCGTACACGGTATGTTCGTTCTGTTTCGTCCACTGCACGGTTCTGCCACCTTCCGCCGAGTAGATGGCAATATGGCAGCAGGAGTGTTCTGACAGCAGGCACACAGAACGCGACTCACCACGTGAGTACCCGAGAAGCCGCCCGCCAAAGACGTCCCGCGGAAGGGTGTCTAGAGCGGTACGCGCAGTGCCCCGTCGATCAGTTCGGCCGCCTCGGCCGTGCCCGCGCAGCCGTTGCGCACCAGGTGTTCGCGTACGGCACGCAGTCTGTCACGCAGCCGCTGGGACTCCATTCCGCGCGCCTGCTCGGCCATCTGCACCGCGGTGGCCACCGCCTTGTCGGCGTTGCCCCGGCGCAGTTCGATCTGACTGAGCATCGCGAGCCGGTGCACCCTGCCCCGGTCGTGCGCCGGATTGTCCACCGCCGCCACCGCGTGCTCCCCCGCCGCCGCCAGATCACCAAGGCTCAGCAGCGCCTCCGCCACCTGGACGTTGACCAACCCCGGCTGGACATAGCCGGTTTCGTCGGGTTCGTAACCGCGACGGATGCGATCGGCGGCCTGTTCGGCCAGCCGGATGCAGGACAGGGCGCTGCTGCCGTCACCCAGGTGCGCGTACGCCTTGGCCTGCATCGCGTAGAGGTCGGAGGCGAGCGCCGGCGTGATGTGCCTGCCCGCGGCGCGCAGCGCGGCCTCCGCGAAGGCGACGGCCTGACGGTACTCCCGCATGAACAGCGCCTGGTTGACGAGCAGCCCGATGACATACGCCCCGAGCCCCCGGTCCCCGCTTGCCTTTGCCAGCCGCAGCGCCTGATGGAAATAGCGCTGGGCGAGGCCATGGGCATCCGAGTCGTACGCGCAGATGCCGGCGATCGCCACCAACCCGCCTGTGGCCCGGTGCAGTTGGCGGCCGGTGGCATCGGTGTAGCTGCCGCGCAGCAGGGGCGCGGTCTCGGCGTTCAGGAAGCCGACGATCCTGGTACGGATCGCGACGCCGCCGGCCTTGCGGTACATCTGCTCGTAGTGGGCACGGGCCGAGCGGAGCATCCCGATGTCGGCCATGCTGACCCGGTGCCGGCCGCCGCGCGAGACGTCGACGTCCTCGGGCGGGTTCTCCCACTCCCACACCGGCATCACGGCGGGCGTGCCGGTGACTGCGGGGGCGCCGAGGATGTGCGGGCGCTGCTGTTCGTCGGAGCGCCACAGTGCGGTCGCCCGCTCGACGAAGCCGGACAGTGAGATACCGGCCGAGCCGGGCGGACCGGCGCTGTCACCCGCCACTCCGAGGCCGATGTCGTCCAGTGTGACCGGGCGGTGCAGCCGGGCGGCGAGCACCTCGCAGATCAGGTCGGGCACCTGGCCCCGCGGGCGCTGGCCTTTCAACCACCGTGCCACGGCGGTGTGTTCGTACCTCAGGGCGAGGCCACGCGCCCGGCCCGCCTGATTGACATGGGCGGCGAGTCCCGCATGGGATACGCCCGCCTCGTCGAGGATCGCGTCGAGCAGGGTGTTGGGCTGCATGGATGCCCTCCGGTGGCCGGTGCCGACGTGCGCCTGCCGTGTCCGTCAGCGTAGTGTGTCCGCCTTCACACGGGGTGTGATCGGAGTGCGCCAATCCGTAGCGTGCGCACGCTGTTGCGGAGAGTGCCCGTCCGGTTGACTGAAATGCCTCGCAAGAGGCCGCCGGGCCGCCGGCTCCCCCTCGTACAGTGCGCGGCGGCTCGGCCCGCCGAGCGGGGGTGACTTCGGTCGCGGGTTGCCTGTGCACAGTTCGTGGCTTGTCGCGCCCAGGCGGCGGAGCCGCAAGTCGATACAGCCCGCGCCCCTGAAAGACTGCGGCTCACGTGACTTGATGGGCCACCGGGGGTTCCTGTTGCTGTGGGATGTGGTGGCGGTCGTTCCGCAGTACCAGCAGGGCTACGTCGTCCGTCGGAGAGCCGCCCGCATGTCGCGACAAACGGGAGAGGACCGCCCCTAGCACCGCCTGCGGCGAAACCGGTTGGGTACGGACGGCGTCCGCCAGCACAGTCGGCAGGGAAAAGAACCGGCCATGAGCGTCCCGGGCGTCCTCGACGCCGTCCGTGTGGAGCAACAGGGACTCGCCGGGGAGCAGTTGGCCGCAGTGTTCGGCGGACAGCTCGGCCGGCAAGGGGAACGGACCCAGTGGAGGCAGGGGTTCACCGGCAGTCAGTACCTCGACGCGGCCGCCGCTGAGCAGATACGGCGACGGATGCCCGCAGTTGAAGGCCCTCATCTCTCCGTCCCCGCGGATCTCCAGGAGCAGTACGGTGACGAACTCCTCGGCGACCGGGCTGTCGGGGTCCAGCACGGCCGAGAGCCCAGCCGAGGGGTGTCCGGCCCGTGCCCGCTCGCCCAGATGGCGGCCCAGGGCCCGCTCCAACCGCCGCAGCACGCTGCCGAGTTCGGCCTCGTCGTGCACGGCCTCGCGGAAGCTGCCGAGAACGGCGGCGACGGTCCCGAGGGCTGCGATGCCGTGCCCACGCACATCGCCCATCACGACCCGTACGCCGTGCTCGGTCGCGATGACCTCGTACAGATCCCCGCCGACCGTGGCACCCCGGTCGGCGGACAGTTGGGCGGCGGCGACCCGAAGACCGTCGATGCGCTGCGGCAGCGGCCGGAGCAGCACACTCTGCGCGGCCCAGGCGACCTCCCGGGCGACCCGCAGCTCGCGTTGGAGTGCCCGGCGGACGTGGAGCATGAGCCCGGTCCCGACGGCGAAGAAGACGGCGCTGGTGACGATCCGCGCCCCCAGCCCGTTCTGCTGAGCGAGTGGACAGACCAGCTTGTACGTGATCGCCGTGGCACCCCACGCCGTGGGCAGCGCGAGCGACAGCACCCGGCGCAGAGGCTGCCGCCCAGCCAACCGACGCCGACGTCTGTACCCCGACCCGCACCGCCGCCGCACGAGCGCGGCCCGCCCACAGGAAACCCCAGCCTTGATACGGATCATGCCGATAGCCCCCCGGTCAGGCCCTGACAGCGTAGATCGGACCGGCCCCGAAAGGCCGGTCCGATTCTGTCGACCACATGCCCCGAAGGGACCAGATCACCCCAACTTGTCACCCGAAGGAGCGACGTGACCTATGGGGGGTGTGGGGGGGGCAAACCCTCCGCACCAGGGGCGCGCAGAACTGCGCGACGAGCGACAGAGCGCCCGCAGCCGAAACTGATACCCAGCCCAGGCGCGCTAACTCCGCAACACCGCTCCCGTACGCTCCCCCGCGAGAGCAACAGCCGCGTCCCGGGCCGCAGACGCCTCGTCGACGGTCAGCGTCCGGTCAGCAGCCCGGAACCGCAACGCGTAGGCCAGCGACTTCCGCCCCTCCCCCAGCTGCTCGCCGCTCTCGTACACGTCGAACAACCGAATGGACTCCAGAAGCACCCCGGCGCCCTCGCGCAGCGCCGCCTCGACGTCCGAGTGCGGAACCTCGCGTGCGACGACCAGGGCGACATCCTGCGTGGCGACCGGGAACGTCGAGATCTTCGGCCCCTTGGGCACACCCGAACCCGCCGCTTCCAGCTCGTCCAGGTTCAGCTCCATCGCGCAGGTGCGCGCCGGCAGACCCAGAGCCTTCAGCACCCGGGGGTGCAGCTCACCGGCGTACCCGATGACCTCCTCGGCGCCGTCGGCCACGACAACCAGCTCGGCACAGCGGCCGGGGTGCCACGGGCCGTACTGCCCAGCGCGGACGAGGAGTTCGGTGCCCGCCTCGTGGGCCAGGCTCCGTGCCGCCTCGATCGCGTCGGCCCAGTCGGCCGGGCGGCCCCTGCCCCACCAGCCGGCCTGCTCGCGGGCGCCCGTGAGGACGACGGCGGCGTGCCGGGGCTGGACGGGGAGCGCGGCCGTGAGGGACGCGGTCTCCTCGTCCGTGGGACGCCGGTCGACCGGGAGACGCCCGGCGATCAGCAGTTCGTCCTGCGGATGGAAGACCAGCCCCGTCTCGAACAGGGCCAGGTCGTGGCTGCCCCGCCCGTCGTTGCGGCGCAGCGCGCCGAGCAGGCCCGGCAGCAGCGTCGTACGGAGTGCGGGCTCCTCGTCGGAGAGCGGGTTGGCCAGTTTGACGACCTTGCGCTTGGGGTCGTCGGAGTCCAGGCCGAGCTGGTCGAAGACGTGCTCGCCGATGAAGGGGTAGTTCAGTGCCTCGACGTAGCCGGCCCCGGCCAGTGCCCGGCCGACGCGGCGGTGCAGGCGCTGCCGGTCGGTCAGGCCGCGGCCCGCGGGGGGCTTGGGCAGGGTGGAGGGCAGGTTCTCGTAGCCCTCCAGACGGATGACCTCTTCGGCGAGGTCGTTGGGGTCCGTCAGGTCGGGGCGCCAGGACGGGACGGTGACGATCAGCTCGTCCTGCCCGTACACGTCGCAGCCGACCTGCTGGAGACGGCGTACGACGGTCTCGCGGCCGTAGTCGACGCCCGCGACCCTGTGCGGGTGGTTCGCCGGGATGGAGATCGTGCGCGGCGCGGACGGCGAGATGACCTCGGTGACGCCCGCGTCGGCGGTGCCGCCCGCGAGGAGGACCAGGAGGTCCACCGTGCGCTGGGCGGCGGCGGAGGCGGCCTGCGGGTCGACGCCGCGCTCGAAGCGCTTGGACGCCTCGGAGGCCAGCTTGTGGCGGCGGGCCGTGCGGGCGATGGTGATCGCGTCGAAGTGGGCGGCCTCGATGACGACCTCGGTGGTGGTGCCCTCGGTGTCGTCGATCTCGGTGTTGGCGCCGCCCATGACGCCCGCCAGGCCGATGGCGCCGCGGTCGTCGACGATGAGCAGGTCCTCGGCGTCCAGCGTGCGTGTCACGCCGTCGAGGGTGGTGAGCTTCTCGCCCGGCTCGGCCCGGCGCACACCGATCGCACCCTGGACGCGGGAGCGGTCGTACGCGTGCAGGGGCTGGCCCAGCTCCAGCATCACGTAGTTGGTGATGTCGACGGCGAGCGAGATCGGACGCATGCCCGCCTTCTGGAGGCGGCGCCTGAGCCAGATCGGGGACTGCGCGTCGGGGTCGAGCCCGGTCACCGTGCGGGCGGTGAAGCGGTCGCAGGCGAACGGGTCGGCGACCTCGACCGGGTAGCCGTACGCGTTCGGGGCCGGTACGTCGAGCAGCGCCGGGTCGCGCAGCGGCAGACCGTAGGCGATGGCGGTCTCGCGGGCGATGCCGCGCAGCGAGAGGGCGTACCCGCGGTCGGGTGTGACGGCGATGTCGAGGACCTCGTCGACGAGCTGGAGCAGCTCGATGGCGTCGGTGCCGACCTCGTGCTCGGGCGACAGGACGATGATGCCGCCGCTCCCGTCGTCGCCCATGTCCAGCTCGTCGCCGGAGCAGATCATGCCGTGCGAGGTGTGGCCGTACGTCTTGCGCGCGGCGATCGCGAAGTCGCCGGGCAGGACGGCGCCCGGGAGGACCACGACGACCTTGTCGCCGACGGCGAAGTTGCGCGCGCCACAGACGATCTCCTGGGGCTCACCGGTGCCGTTGGCGGTGCCGACGTCGACCGTGCAGAAGCGGATCGGCTTCTTGAAGCCCTCCAGCTCCTCGATGGTCAGCACCTGGCCGACGACCAGAGGGCCCTTGAGACCGGCGCCGACCTGCTCGACGGTCTCGACCTCCAGGCCGACCGAGATGAGCTTCTCCTGGACGTCTCGGCCGGTCTGAGTCGCCGGCAGGTCGACGTACTCCCGCAGCCAAGAAAGCGGGACCCGCATCAGATCTCCATCCCGAACGGCCGGGTGAACCGGACGTCACCCTCGACCATGTCTCGCATGTCTTCGACGTTGTGGCGGAACATCAGCATCCGCTCGATGCCGAACCCGAAGGCGAATCCGCTGTACTTCTCGGGGTCGACGCCGCACGCGACGAGCACGCGCGGGTTGACCATGCCGCAGCCGCCCAGCTCGATCCAGCCCTCGCTGGAGCAGGTCCGGCAGGGGCGGTCGGGGTTGCCGACGGACGCGCCCTTGCAGACGTAGCAGAGCATGTCCATCTCGGCGGACGGCTCGGTGAAGGGGAAGTAGTTGGGCCTCAGCCGCGTCTTCATGTCCGAGCCGAAGAGCGACTGGACCATGTGGTCCATGGTGCCCTTGAGGTCGGCCATGGTCAGGCCCTCGTCGATCGCCAGCAGCTCGATCTGGTGGAAGACCGGGGTGTGCGTGGCGTCGAGTTCGTCCGTGCGGTACACGCGGCCGGGGCACACGATGTAGACGGGCGGCTCACGGTCGAGCATGGAGCGGGCCTGCACGGGCGAGGTGTGCGTCCGCAGCACGACACCGGACTCGTCGCCGACGGTCCCCTTGGGGCCCTCGACGAAGAAGGTGTCCTGCATCTGCCGGGCCGGGTGGTCCGGGGTGAAGTTCAGGGCGTCGAAGTTGAACCACTCCGCCTCGGCCTCGGGGCCCTCGGCGACCTCGTACCCCATGGAGACGAAGACGTCCGCGACGCGCTCCATGAACGTGGTCAGCGGGTGGCGGGCGCCGGCCTGCCCGCGGTCGTACGGCAGTGTGACGTCCACCGCCTCCTCGACCAGCACCCGGGCGTCCCGCTCGGCCTCCAGCTCGGTCTGGCGGGCGGCGAGCGCCTTGCTGACGGCGCCCCGGGCCTGGCCGACGAGCTTGCCGGCGGCGGCCTTGGCCTGCGGGGGCAGCGCGCCGATCTCGCGGTTGGCGAGGGCCAGCGGCGAGGTGCCGCCGGTGTGGGCGACCTTGGCCTCCTGAAGTGCGTCGAGGGAGTCCGCGGCGGCGAAGGCGGCGAGCGCCTCGTCCCGCATGCGCTCGATCTCTTCCGGTTTCAGGGCCTCGACCTCTACAGGGTCGTACGACTTGTTCGGTGCCGACATCTCTTCCCGTGCTTCCGGTTGGCTTGGCGGATGGTCCCCGTCTACGGCTCGGAGACGAATGGTCCACAGAGAGGGACGCAAAGGTGCCAAAGGCCGAGTCTAACGGGGGTGAGGTGGAGGAACGCGCCCGCGGGGCCTCGTCGGCGTTACTGAAGGTACGCCGGGGTGCTCACGGGCAGCATAAATCGGAACTCGGCGCCGCCGCCGGGAGCGCGGCCGACCGTGATGGAGCCGCCGTGGGCCTCGACGATGCCCTTGACGATGTAGAGCCCTAGGCCCGTGCCACCACGCTTGCTGCCCCGCCAGAAGCGGGTGAAGACGCGGTTCATGGACTCCTCCGGGATGCCGGGCCCCTCGTCGCTCACCGTGACCGACGTGGCCGTGTTCTGGTCGGCGTCCCCCTCACGCGGGGACAGCGCGGCCGTGACGTCGATGGTGACGGTTCCCTCGCCGTGGCGCACCGCATTTTCCAGCAGGTTGCTGAGCACCTGGTCGACCTTGTCGGGGTCCGCCCAGAGGGCCGGCAAGGGCTGTTCCATCCGGAGCAGGAACCGGTCGGCGGGCTGCCCCGAGGCCACGTACGCCTGGATGTGCCGTCCGACGGCGGCGCCCATGTCGACGGGCTGGCGGCGCACTTCGAGCCGACCGGAGTCGATGCGCGAGATGTCGAGCAGTTCGGCGATGAGCCGGGTGACGCGGTCGGCGTCGGCGTCGACGGTCTCCAGCATCAGTTTCTTCTGGTCGTCGGTGAACCGCTCCCACTTCGCGAGCAGGGTCGCGGTGAAGCCCTTGACGGAGGTGAGCGGCGAGCGCAGCTCGTGGGCGACGATGGCGATCAGCTCGGCGTGGCTGCGCTCGGTGCGGCGGCGGGCCTCGGTGTCACGGAGCGAGACGACGACCCGGCGGACCGGTCCGGTGGGGCGCGTACGGAGGTAGCGCGCCGAGACGAGCACTTCGCGTCCGCCGGGCAGCAGCAGGTTCCGCTCCGGCTGGCCGTTCCGGATCGCGAGACCGCCGTACGGGTCGGTCAGCCCCCACCAGCGGCGCCCTTCCAGGTCCTCTAACGGAAGGGCCCGTTCGAGCCGCAGGCCCAGGGCGTCGGCGGCGGGGACTGCGGTGATGCGCTGGGCGGCGGCGTTGAAGCAGATCACCCGGCCGTGCTCGTCGGCGACGACGAGGCCGTCGGGCAGGTCGTCGGGGTCGATGCCGAGCCCGGCTCCGAATCCGGCTCCGGCTCCGGCTCCGGGCCCAGCGGGATCACCGTGCCGGGAGGCGGGTTCACTCCGCAATTCCCGTGCCCCCAGTGTTCCGCTCGTGCCGACAGTCATCCCCGTACCCCACCTCTCGGACTGGCGCAGTGGGCCCCCGAGCCCGTCACCCTACTAGCTCTCGGTGACGGAGCGGCACCCTCCGGAGGCGCGCTGTGCACGGGCGGACGCGTAGAGACATACGGCGGCGGCGGTCGCCAGGTTCAGGCTTTCCGCCTTTCCGTGGATCGGAACGCGCACGACGGCGTCGGCGAGCGCGCGCGTCTCCTCCGGAAGCCCCCAGGCCTCGTTCCCGAACACCCAGGCGGTGGGCCCGCCCATGGCCCCCTTGTCCAGCTCGTCGTCGAGGTCGTCCGTGCCTGCGCCGTCGGCGGCGAGAATCCGTACGCCGGCCTCCCTGAGTCCGGCCACGGCCTCTTCCACGGGCACCCCGACGGCCACCGGCAGATGGAACAGGGAGCCCACGGAGGCCCGTACGGCCTTGGGGTTGTACAGGTCCACGGAGGCGTCGGTGAGAACGACGGCCTCGGCTCCGGCGGCGTCCGCGCACCGCAGCACGGTGCCGGCGTTGCCGGGGTCGCGCACGTTCGCGAGGACGGCGACGAGCCGGGGCCGCGCCTTGAGGATGTCCTCGAACGGGGTGTCGAGGAACCGGCAGATCCCGACGAGCCCCTGCGGAGTGACGGTGGTGGAGATGCCGGCGATCACGTCCTCGGTGGCGAGGTGCACGCGGGCGCCGGCACCGCGCGCCTCCCCGATGATGTCGGCGTACCGCTCCGCGGCCTCGACCGTCGCGAACAGCTCGACCAGAGTGTCCACCTGCCCGGCCGCCTCCCGCACGGCCTGCGGCCCCTCCGCGAGGAACAGCCGGTCCTTCCCCCGGAAGTTCCGCTTCGCGAGCCGCCGCGCGGCGGAGACGCGGGCGGAGCGCGGGGAGATCAACTCGGGGGTGGCGGGCATGGGGCACCTTTGAGGTCGAGTGGGATGGATGACACCTGAGAACTCGGGTGCATCGGTTGACTGGCGGGTACGGGTCCGGCTGGGCTTCTCGCGCGGTTCCCCGCGCCCCTGAAAGACACGGCCCTGCGGGCCGAAGCGGGAGGCGCAGCCCCTGCTCTTCAGCGCGCGTGGCTGTGACATTCGCGGCTTTGCCGCGGGGCGCGAGCAGCCCCCACCCACCCGCACCCGACAACGCACCCGAAAAACGCCCGGACCCGCAGGCGGCGAACACCTGCGGGTCCGGGTCACATCACACGCGGTTCAGGCCGGCGCGAGCGTCACGCAGCCTTCGGCGCGTTGACGTCCGACGGCAGGGCCTTCTGCGCGACCTCGACGAGCGCGGCGAACGCGCCGGCGTCGTTGACGGCCAGCTCGGCCAGGATCTTGCGGTCGACCTCGATGTTCGCCGCGTTCAGACCCTGGATGAAGCGGTTGTAGGTGATGCCGTTGGCGCGGGCAGCGGCGTTGATGCGCTGGATCCACAGCCGGCGGAAGTCGCCCTTGCGCTTCTTGCGGTCGTTGTAGTTGTAGACCAGCGAGTGGGTGACCTGCTCCTTGGCCTTGCGGTACAGGCGCGAACGCTGACCGCGGTAGCCCTTGGCGGCCTCGAGGATCGCCCGGCGCTTCTTGTGGGCGTTTACTGCCCGCTTGACGCGTGCCACTTGTTAACTCCTTGCAGCGGGGCCGCGGTTGTTGTCACACGGCCCGGATTTCGACAGGGTCCCGGTCTTCGGACGTACGTACGGCGCTCGGGCGCCGGTATGTCACTTGCCGAGAAGCTTCTTGATCTTCTTGGCGTCGCCCGGGGCCATCTCGGCGTTGCCGGTGAGGCGACGCGTCAGACGGGACGACTTGTGCTCGAGCAGGTGGCGCTTGCCGGCACGCTCGCGGAGCACCTTGCCGGAGCCGGTGATCTTGAAGCGCTTGCTGGCACCGCTGTGCGACTTGTTCTTCGGCATAGCGCCGTTCTCTCCTCGTCAGTGGCGTCCCGGTGCCCGGTCGTGAAACCGGGCACGGTGAACGTCATGTGTATGGGTTGGCATCCCAGGGCGTGAGCCCCGGGATCAGACCTCGGCGGATGCCTCGGCCGGAGCCTCGGCGGCCTCCTCGGCAATGTCCACGTCGTCGTCGATGTCCTCGTCGACTCCGTCGCTCTCCGCGGCGTTCTGCGACTTGCCCGGGTTGGCCTTCGCTTCCGCCTTGCGGGCCGCCTGGGCCTCACGGGCCTCGGCCATCGCCTCGGTCTTCTTCTTGTGCGGACCGAGAACCATGATCATGTTTCGGCCGTCCTGCTTCGGGTTCGACTCGATGAACCCGAGGTCCTCGACGTCCGAGGCGAGCCGCTGCAGCAGTCGGTAGCCCAGTTCGGGCCGGGACTGCTCGCGACCACGGAACATGATCGTGATCTTGACCTTGTCGCCCTGCTTGAGGAACCGGACGACGTGACCCTTTTTGGTGTCGTAGTCGTGCGGATCGATCTTCGGCCGGAGCTTCATTTCCTTGATGACCGTGTGCGCCTGGTTCTTGCGCGCCTCACGGGCCTTCATGGCCGACTCGTACTTGAACTTCCCGTAGTCCATGAGCTTGCAGACCGGCGGGCGAGCGCTCGCCGCCACCTCGACCAGGTCGAGGTCGTACTCCTGCGCAAGCTCCAGGGCCTTGGCAAGCGGAACAATCCCGACCTGCTCGCCGCTGGGACCGACAAGTCGCACTTCGGGAACGCGAATCCGGTCGTTGATGCGGGGCTCGGTGCTGATGGATCCTCCTCGGTAGCACCACACGGCGGTCTGGCGGACCGTCGCGTATGTCTCTGATGACAGTGGGACCAACTACCGGGACACATGAAAAATGCCCCGACGGGACACAGGCGGGGCTCCAAAGCAATACCGGAGCACCGCCGCGGTCAACCGCGGGGCGCACATCGGGCGACTCCATCGTCCGTACGGAACGATGGTGGCCGCCTGACCGGGTGACCCGCCGTCCGTAAGGGCGGTCGGGTGGGAGTTCGGAGCCTCCACTTGTGGGCCGGGCACGCAAGTGTCCAGCCGGTCGTTACAAAAGGCTAGCACCAAGTAGGAGGTGGCGCGAACCGTCGGGTACACGGCGCCCGCACAAAGGGGCCGGGCCCTCGGGGCCTATCGTGTGGGTCATGAGTGAGACCCCTCCCCAGAGTGACTCCCCGGGTGCCGACTTCGACGCCATGACCCGCGACATCGCCGAGGTCCCGGCGGTCGAGGTGATCGTGACGGTCGCCGTGAACCTGATGAGCGCCGCCGCCGTGAAGCTCGGTCTGACCGACGAGGGCGACAAGTACAAGGACCTTGACGAGGCCCGCAAGCTGGTGCACGCCCTCGCCGGTCTGCTCGACGCGAGTACGACGGAGATCAGCTCCTTCCACGCGGCCCCGCTGCGCGACGGCCTGAAGTCGCTCCAGCTGGCCTTCCGCGAGGCGTCCCTCGTCCCGGACGACCCGGGCCAGGGGCCCGGCGAGAAGTACACGGGCCCGGTCTACGGCTAGGCGACGGGTCGGGAACGCACGTAAAGGGGCTCGCCGGGCGGCGTCGCTCCGGCCGGCAGCAGTGCCAGGTCGAGGCCGCGCACCAGGCGGGCCCTGAGCGTTTCGTCGGCGGCGAGGCGCCCGGCGACCGCACGGGCGGCGTCGGCCGGGAGCGCGGCCGGGTCCAGTACGAGGGCCAGGGTGCCGTCGGCCTGCCCCGGGCCCAGGTGTGCGCGGACCACGGCGGGCTCGGCGGCCACGACGGCCCGTACGGCGTCGACCACGGCGGGATCGGCGAGCGGATCCGCCGTCGTACGTCCCTCGGCCAGGGCGAGCAGCGCGGGCCCGGTCAGCTCGTAGGGCACGGGACCGGCCAGGTCGAGCACGATGGTGTCCGCCTTCTCGTGCGCGGCGGCCTGGATGGCCTGGCGCAGGGGTACGGCGACGGGGCGGGCGGCGGGGTCCCAGCGGGCCAGCGAGTCGGTGGACGTGAAGGCCGGGAGGGCGGTCCGGTCGCCGGCCTTCAGGGTCGGTACGGCCATGTCGCTGGTCTTCTCGTGGCGCAAGCCGTTCTCGTCCTCCTCGACCTCCCCGAGCACGGCGACGACGGGGACGAGCAGCCGGGCGCCCCTGAGCGCGGCCAGTACCGGTCCGACGGCGCCTCGGTCCTCGGCCCAGGCCGCCAGCGCGGCGCTCAGCCGGGGGTCGGCGCTGCCGTCGTCGTCGGGGAACGCGGAGTCGGGAATGTTCTTGTTCGCCACGGTGACCGACCCTATCGGGGGATCGCTCCTGGGCTTTCGCCGCCCCGGAAACCTGCCGTTCACCGGATTCACCGACTTCTCAGTCATCCCTGACACGCATCTAACATTCGTCTAATCAACCGCACAGCCGGGGCCACCAGCATCACGGCATGGCCTCTGAGAGAGCTCCCCGCCGCCGGTCGTTCGTCTACGTCGTTCTCGCCTCCGCGGTCGTCATGGGCGGCACGGGTGTGGGCACCGCGTATGTGAAGGCACAGGCTCACGCGGACGTGGGCCGCGTTTCGACGGCGGCGGCAGCGCCCGTGGCGGCCGGAACGAGCGAGGAGGCGTCGATGGAACCCGTCGCGGAGCCCACGGTGGAACCGGGCACGCTGCTGTCCGAGGTGATGAAGCCGGTGACGGCGGCGGCCGAGGACGGGGCCGAGGTGTCCGTGGCCGTGCTCGACCTCGAGTCGGGCGCCAGTGCCACCTACGGGGACGGGGCGTTCGACACGGCGAGCATCGTCAAGGTCGACATCCTGGCGGCGCTGCTGCTCCAGGCGCAGGACGAGGACCGGAGTCTCACGGCGCAGGAGAAGCGCTACGCCACCTCGATGATCGAGGTCAGCGACAACGCTTCGGCGTCGGCACTGTGGACGGCCATCGGGAAGGCGGAGGGGCTCGCCGCCGCCAACAAGCGCTTCGGACTGACGGACACCGAGGGCGGCACCGGCATGCTGTGGGGCCTGACCCAGACGACGGCGGCCGATCAACTCACCCTGCTCCAGCAGGTGTTCGCGAAGAACGGGGAGGCGTCGGAACTGAGCGGGGCGTCCCGGACGTATCTCCAGGGCCTGATGGGCTCCGTGGCCGACGACCAGGACTGGGGAGTGTCGGCCGCAAGTACCACGGGTGGTCACGTCGCCCTGAAGAACGGGTGGTTGCCGCGTACGGCGACCGGGCTGTGGGACATCAACAGCATCGGGCGGGTGACGGCGGCGGACGGGCGGGAGTTCCTCATCGCGGTGGTGTCGAACGGCAACACGACGAAGACGAAGGGGGTTTCGCTGGTGGAGTCGGCGGCGCGGGCGGCGGTTTCGGTGTTCGACAGCGCGTCCACGGACGCAGACACGGGCAGGGCCACGGCTGCTGCAGGTGCCACGGGGTCCGGTACCGCTGCCGGGTCCTGACGGGCCGTCAGATCACCGCCGGGCTCAGAAGTCGTCGTCGTACGAGTCGTGGACGGCGCGGTCACCCGCCCTGCGGCGACCGCGCCACAGTGGGACCGCCGCGACCAAAAGCACGACACCGAGGCCGCCGGCGACAGGACCCGCCCAGCCGACGCCGTCGTCCTCTTCGGGGGCCACGTCCGGGCCCGCGCCGAAGTACTCCTTGCCGTGGGCAGTCGACTTGAGCTCTTCCGGCTTGAGCTTGCCTGCCGCCTTGAGGGCCGCCGCGGGGTCGATGAAGCCGTGGCCGCGGGAGTCGTCCCGGCCGCCGGCCGGTTCGTTCCGGGCGGTGTCCTCCAAAAGCTTCTTGATCTGTGCCGGGCTCAGTCCGGGGTGGGCGGCCTTGATGAGGGCGACGGCGCCCGAGACGAAGGCGGCGGCGGCGCTCGTGCCCCAGCCCTCGTAGTAGCGCTGGTCGGGGGCGGCGATGACGACGTCGACGCCGGGGGCACTGACCGTGGCGTACCAGCGGCGGGTGGAGAAGGAGGCGCGGGTGCCGTACTTGTCGACGGCCGTCGCGGCGATGACGCCCGGATAGGCGGCCGGGTAGGAGATGTGGTCGCCCTTCTCGCCGCCGTTGCCGGCCGAGGCGACGACGACGGCGCCCTTCTTCAGGGCGTACTGGACGGCCTCGTCCTCGGCGGGCTCGGGATGCGCGGACTTGGAGTCGTCGCCGAGGGAGAGGTTGATGACGTCGGCGCCCTGGTCGGCGGCCCAGCGGATGCCTTCGGCAAGGGCGTTGCCGCGGGTGTTGCGGGCCTTGCCACGGGCGGAGTCGCCGTCTTCGAGGATCACACGGATGGGCAGGATCTTCGCCTGGGGGGCGATGCCCATCACACCGTCGGCGTTGCCGTAGCCGTGTCCGTGACCGGCGATGATGCCGGCCATGGCGGTGCCGTGCTTGGCCCAGAACTCGTTTCCCCTGCTCGCCCCGAAGCCGACCATGTCCCTGCCTTCGAGGACGTTGCCGACGAGATCGGGGTGGTCGGCCTCGACGCCGGTGTCGAGCACGGCGACCGTGATGCCCTTGCCCTTGGTGATTCGCCACGCCTCCTGTGCGTGCATGGCGTCCAGGGCCCACTGCTGGGCCCGGATGCCGTCGGCGTACGCGGTGGTGGTGGGCAGGAGGGCGAGGGAGCCTGCGAGAAGGAGGACGAGGAGCCCACCGCGGGCTGTGCGGGCCCGGGTCATGACGGCTGCTTCGTGGGCGAGCTGACGGTCTTGCGGAGGGCCCGCTCGACGCGGTCGGCCAGACCCTTCGCCTCGTGGCCGAGGCCCGCCTGGGCGACGGCCGTGGTGGTGCCGGACGCCATGGCGTCCTCGGCGGGCTGCGGGGCGTCGACGCCGCGGCCGTCGGACCAGCCGGAGACGGCGTAGGTGACGACGGGTGCGTCGGTGAGGACGGAGATGGTCCAGGAGGCGCGCTGGGCGTCCGTGAAATCGTCGGCGACGGTGTTCTTCGCGGCGTAGGGGCGGGGCATCAGGTCGGTACGGCGGTCGAGGTTCTCGTCGCCGAAGCGGGTGCGCAGGGCGCGCATCGCGGTGTCGTCCGCCTTGGTGAAGAGCAGTCCGACGGTGGTGACGTAACTCTGGGTCTCGTCGGTGTAGGTGGCGCGCAGGAGGCGCTGGCAGCCGACGGGCGCGAGAGCCTTGCGCAGCAGCGGGTCGAAGGCGTCGGCGCAGCCGGTGTCCGGGGCGACGGCGATCCGGATCCAGGTCCGGTCGGCGCCGCCGGGGCCGGCTCCGTCGCCCTCGACGGTGGGCGGGAAGAGCTGGTCCACGGGGACGCTGTGCCAGAGGGTCCCGGCCGCGGTGAACGCGGTGCGCGCACCGGCATCCGCCGAACCGTCCCCGGTCAGCCAACTCCCTGTCAGCGCACCGCCGATGAGCCCGAGCCCGAGCACGGCACAGGCTGCGGCCAGCACCGCCCGCCCGCTGAAGGGCCGGAACCGCGTCTCACCGCCGTACACGTCGGGCTGCGCGAGCGAGACGACGGGCCGCCCGGGACCGACGGCGCTGGTGTCGCCGTAGGAGGCGGAGCTCCAGGACAGGGCGGGGTCGGGCACGCCGGAGCCCGGTGGCGCGTTCGGGGGGCGCGGGGGGTCGGCGGGCGCCGGGGGCATCCCGGCGGTATCGGGACCGCCGCTCGACGTCCGGGGCGGGTCCGGGGGGTACGGACGGCCGACGGGAGCGGAGGACGCGTTCGCGGGGCGAGAAAAGCCGGCGGGCGCTGGGGGCATGTCGGGGGCGACGGGACGGCTGCCCGAAGTCCGGGGCGGGTCGGCCACAGACGGCTCGGGGAGATACGGACGGCCAACCGGGGCAGAGGCCGCCGAAGACACGTCGGCAACGCTTGGACGGCCGCCCGACACCCGGGGCGCCTCCGCCACAGACGGGTCCACGAGATACGGACGGCCGACCGGGGTGGAGGGTCCTGTGTCGGCGCGCGGAGGGTCAGGGGGCTGTGAGGGCATCTCGGTGGTGCCCCGGCCGCTGCCCGACGGGCGGGACGGGTCCGGGAAGTATGGGCGTCCGGCGGGGGGCTGGGCCGGCGCGTGCGGGCCGCCGGTCCTGGGTTCGGCCTGAGACACGTCGGTGGAGCGGGCCTGGTGACCGGCGCTCGGTCGGGCGTTCGGGGCGGGGGGCGTGTCGCCGGTGTGCGCCCGGTCGACCGGGCGGGGAGGGGCGGCCGACGGGGTCTTGCGGAGGCGCCTGGTCGTCTCCGACTCGGTGTCGGCGGGGACGGTCGGGCGCCAGGGCGCCACGGGCGGCTGGTGGGTCGGGAGCGGCGGCAGGTCGGGCCGGGGGCGCGGCGGCGCCGGGGTGCGGCTGACCGGTGGCGCGTCGGGAAGCCGGGCCGAGGAGGGCGGCGGGGGCGGGGCTATGGGGTCGGTGGCGTCACGGAAGGGGGCGCGCAGGTGCGGGTAGGGGGGCGGCGCCCCGTCTCCCGCGGCGCGCGGCGTCGGTGCGGCGGCTCCCGGCGCACCGGGAGCCGTGGAGCGAGAATCCGTCACGCCGGGATCGGCCGCGCGCGAAGGCGACGAGCCGGAAGGCGCCGAGCCGGTAGCCGTACCAGGCGTACGGGCGCCGTCGAGGTCCGAAGCGAACGACGGCGCACGGAACGTACGAGGCGCACCGGGCGTACTCGCACCGTCGGAGTCCGACGAGGGCGACGGCACACGGGGCGTGCCGGGCGTTTGCCCGGGCGTGCTCGACGCGCCGCCGGTCGTGCCGGGGCGGTCGCCCGTGCTTCCCGTGCCGTTCCCTGCAGCCCCCGGCGGGTCTCCCGCCGTTCGCAGTCCGCCGTCCCCGGAGTCCGCCGTACTCCGCGCGCCGTCTGCCGCACCCGGGGCCTCCCCGGCCGTCTCGCCCGTCGCCTCCGTGACGGGCGGAGTGGCCGGGCGCGGGGGAATGGAGCCGCGGCGCGCTTCCGTGCTCATGGCCCTCCCCGTTTCCTCGTACCGGCAGCAGGGCCGGCGGAGTCCGTGCGGCGCGGGACGCGGCCGTCCCGGCACGCATACCCGCGCGGGCGGGGCTCTCATCCGGGCGCGTACCTCCGCGCGCGGTGGCTCCTCCCTGCGTGAGGCGTCACTCTACGGGTTGACACCCACCGAACGGGAACCAGTCCGCAGCACCGCGGCTTCTGCCCGGATCGTCCCCCTACCCTGCGGTAATCGTGTCTGACAGGCTTCGTTCATGACTGTCCGCGCCGCTGACCGGGCCCGCTTCGACCGGGCCACCGCTCACCTCGACGCACCTCTCGCGATCGTGGACCTGGAGGCCTTCGACGCCAACGCCGACGATCTCGTGCGGCGGGCCGCGGGCAAGCCGATCCGGGTCGCCAGCAAGTCCGTACGCTGCCGGGCCCTGCTCGAACGCGTACTGGCCCGGCAGGGCTTCGCGGGCATCATGTCGTTCACCCTCGGCGAGTCCCTCTGGCTCGCCCGGTCGGGCTTCGACGACATCCTGCTCGCCTACCCGTCGGCGGACCGCAAGGCCTTCGCCGAGCTGACCTCCGATCCGAAACTCGCCACCGCCGTGACCGTCATGGTCGACGATCCGGCCCAGCTCGTGTTCATCGACGACGCACGTGACGGCGGACGCGAAGTCGTGCGCGTCTGCCTGGAGTTGGACACCTCCCTGCGGCTCCTCGGCGGGCGGGTGCGTGTCGGGGCCCGGCGGTCGCCGCTGCGCTCCCCCGCCCAACTCGCCGAACTGGCCCGGACGATCGCCCGGCGCCCCGGCTTCAGACTCGTGGGGATCATGGCGTACGAGGGTCACATCGCCGGGGTCGGGGACTCGGTCGCCGGACGGCCGGTGCGTTCGCGGGCGATCCGGCTGATGCAGGCCAAGGCCCGGCGGGAGCTGGCCGAGCGGCGCGCGGTGGTCGTGCGCGCGGTGCGGGCCGTCGCGCCGGACCTGGAGTTCGTCAACGGCGGCGGTACGGGCAGCGTGCAGACCACGGCCGCCGAGGACGCGGTCACCGAGATCGGCGCCGGGTCCGGGCTCTACGTGCCGCACCTCTTCGACAACTACACGTCGTTCAGGGGGCGTCCGGCCGCGCTGTTCGCCCAGCCCGTCGTGCGGCGGCCGGGCGTCGGGGTCGTCACGGTGCTGGGCGGCGGTTATCCGGCCTCCGGCGCCGCGGGGGCGGACCGGCTGCCGGTGCCGTATCTGCCGGAGGGGCTGCGGTACGACGCACAGGAAGGCCCGGGTGAGGTGCAGACGCCGTTGCTCGGCTCGCCGGCCGACGACCTGCTCGTCGGCGACAAGGTGTGGTTCCGGCATGCCAAGGCCGGTGAGCTGTGCGAGCGGTTCGAGGCGCTGCATCTGGTGGCGGGCGACACGGTGACGGCGACCGTCCCGACGTACCGGGGCGAGGGGCACACCTTCCTGTAGCCCGGCCGGCTCGGTCGGACGGGCCCCGCGATGCTGCTGCCCACTCCCCCGCCGGTGTCGGCGACGAGCGCTTCTGCCGCCGCCGAGAGGGCGGTGCTTCTGGCGCGGCCTCCGCCTCCGCCGGGCTGCGGCGGGGCGGAGGCGTGGGCATGGGCGCTCCGGGTGCGCGCCGGTGCTCGGTCCAGGCCGTGCCGTCCCACCAGCGCTCCATGTGCGGGTCGGTCGGGGCGCGTTACCAGCCGGGCGGCGGCGTGCTCGTTCCGGCACTTCTGGGCGCGCCCCGAGCGGTTCCGTACGTGTTCCGAGGTGTTCCGAAACCCGGCAGACGTACGGCTGTTGCCTACATCGGCGTGACGTAGGCGCCCGCGATGCCACCGTCGACCAGGAAGTCGGTGGCGTTGACGAACGAGGAGTCGTCGCTGGCCAGGAAGGCGACGGCGGCGGCGATCTCGTCGGCCTCGGCGAACCGTCCGACGGGGATGTGGACGAGCCGGCGGGCGGCGCGCTCGGGGTCCTTGGCGAACAGTTCCTGGAGGAGCGGGGTGTTGACCGGCCCCGGGCAGAGGGCGTTGACACGGATCCCCTCCCGTGCGAACTGCACGCCCAGTTCACGGGTCATGGCGAGGACGCCGCCCTTGGACGCGGTGTACGAGATCTGGGACGTGGCCGCGCCCATCCTGGCCACGAACGAGGCCGTGTTGATGATCGAGCCCTTGCCCTGGCGCCGCATGTAGGGGATCGCGGCCTTGCAGCACAGGAAGACGGAGGTCAGGTTGACCTCCTGGACGCGCTTCCAGGCCTCCAGGCCGGTCTCCAGGATGGAGTCGTCGTCGGGCGGCGAGATACCGGCGTTGTTGAACGCGATGTCGACGCTGCCGTAGGTGTCGTACGCCGTCCCGAAGAGCGCCTCGACCTGCTCGGGGTCGGTGACGTCGACCTTGACGAAGATCCCGCCCACCTCGTCGGCGGCGGCCTTGCCGCGTGTCTCGTCGACGTCGCCGCAGACGACATGGGCGCCCTCGGAGGCGAGCCTGCGCGCGGTGGCGAGGCCGATGCCGCTGCCGGCACCGGTGATGACGGCGGTACGGCCGACGAGGCGTCGGCAGACGGCGGCTTCGCCTGGGGAGGTCGTTGTCGTCGATTCGGTCACTGTGCGGGGCCTTCCGTGCTGATGAAGACGTTCTTCGTCTCGGTGAAGGCGGTGAGGGCGTCCGGGCCGAGCTCGCGGCCGATCCCGGACTGCTTGAAGCCGCCGAAGGGGGTCCAGTAGCGCACGCTGGAGTGCGAGTTGACGGACAGGTTGCCTGCCCGGACGGCCTGCGAGACGCGCAGGGCGCGGCCGACGTCCCGGGTCCAGATGGAGCCGGAGAGGCCGTAGTCGGTGCCGTTGGCGAGCGCCACGGCGTCCGCCTCGTCGTCGAAGGGCAGGACGACGGCGACGGGCCCGAAGACCTCCTCGACCGCCACGCGCGCGTGCGGGTCGACGTCGGTGAGGACGGTGGGCGGGAACCAGAAGCCGGGGCCCGCGGGCGCCTCGCCCCGGATACCGGCCAGGTCGTCGCTGACGTAGGCGCGTACGCGGTCCACTTGGGCCCTGGAGATCAGCGGGCCCATCTGGGTCTTCTCGTCCGCCGGGTCGCCGACGAGGACGGATTCGACGGCTGGGGCGAGGAGGCCGAGGAAGCGGTCGTACACGGAGCGCTGGACGAGGATGCGGGTACGGGCGCAGCAGTCCTGGCCGGAGTTGTCGAGGAAGGACATGGGCGCTGCCGCCGCGGCGGCCTCGATGTCCGAGTCGGCGAACACGATGTTGGGGCTCTTGCCGCCGAGTTCGAGGGTGACGCGCTTGAGGAGCGCCGACCCCTTCGCCAGCACCTGCTTGCCCACACCCGTCGACCCGGTGAAGACGATCTTCGCGACGCCCGGGTGTTCGACGAGTGCGTTGCCCGCGACGGGCCCGTGGCCGGGCAGCACCTGGAACAGGCCCTCCGGCAGGCCTGCCTCCAGGGCGAGTTCGGCCAGGCGGAGTGCGGTCAGCGGGGTCGTCTCGGCGGGCTTGAGGATGACCGCGTTGCCTGCGGCGAGCGCCGGGGCCGTCCCCCAGGCAGCGATCGGCATGGGGAAGTTCCAGGGCGCGATGACGCCGACTACGCCGAGCGGTTCGAGGATGGTGATGTCGAGGCCGCCTGCGACAGGGATCTGGCGTCCGGTCAGCCGCTCGACGCCACCGGCCGCGTAGTCGAGCAGGTCACGGACGTTGCCGGCCTCCCAGCGTGCGTTGCCGATGACGTGCCCGGCCTCCCGCACCTCCAACTGGGCCAGCTCTTCGAGGTGTTCGTCGACGGTGGCCGCGAAGCGGCGCAGGAGACGGGCGCGGTCGGCGGGCGCAAGGACCGCCCAGCGCGCCTGTGCGCGCGTGGCCCGTACGACGGCCGCGTCCACGTCCTCGCGGGTGGCGGCGGGGACGGTCGCCACGACGTCCTCGGTGGCGGGATCGAGTACGCGGAGCTCATGCTCGTACGACAAGAAAGGACCTCTCACATGCGTTCGAAGGAGCGGCGCAGCTCCCAGTCGGTCACCGCGGCGTCGAAGGCGTCGAGTTCGACGCGGGCCATGTTGCGGTAGTGGGCGACCACCTCGTCGCCGAAGGCGGCCTTGGCGATGGGGCTGTTCTCCCACAGTTCGGCGGCCTCGCGCATGGTGGTGGGGACGTGGGCGTAGTCGGCGGCGTACGCGTTGCCCGCGCATGCCTCGGGCAGTTCCAGCTTCTGCTCGATGCCGTACAGCCCTGCGGCGACCAGCCCGGCGACGGCGAGGTGGGGGTTGACGTCACCGCCGGGCAGCCGGTTCTCGAACCGCATGGACCGGCCGTGGCCGACGACCCGGAGCGCGCACGTGCGGTTGTCGTAGCCCCAGGCGACAGCGGTCGGCGCGAACGAGCCCGGCTGGAACCTCTTGTAGGAGTTGATGTTGGGCGCGTAGAGGAGCGAGAAGTCCCGGAGCGCGGCGAGCTGCCCGGCGAGGAAGTACCGCATGACCTCGGACATGCCGCCGGGATCGGCCTGGGCACCGGCCATGACGTTGGTGCCGTCCGCGTCGGCCAGCGAGAGGTGGATGTGGCAGGAGTTGCCCTCTCGCTCGTTGTACTTGGCCATGAAGGTGAGCGAGACGCCCTCCTGGCTGGCAATCTCCTTGGCGCCGGTCTTGTAGACGGCGTGCTGGTCGCAGGTGACGAGGGCGTCGTCGTACTTGAAGGTGATCTCGTGCTGGCCCGGATTGCACTCTCCCTTGGCGGACTCGACGATCAGCCCGGCGGCCGTCATCTCGTTCCGGATGCGGCGCAGCAGTGGCTCGATGCGGCCGGTGCCGAGTACCGAGTAGTCGATGTTGTACTGGTTGGCGGGGGTCAGCCCGCGGTAGTCGGCGTCCCATGCCTGCTCGTAGGTGTCCTTGAAGACGATGAACTCGAGTTCCGTACCGACCTTGGCGCCGAACCCGTGCTCGGCGAGCCGTTCCAGCTGGCGGCGGAGGATCTGGCGGGGTGCGGCGACGACCGGGGACCCGTCGTTCCAGGCGAGGTCGGCGACGAGCATGGCCGTACCGGCGTTCCAGGGCAGCCGGCGGAGCGTGGAGAGGTCGGGGTGCATGGCGAAGTCGCCGTACCCCCGCTCCCAGGAGGACATCTCGTAGCCGTCGACGGTGTTCATCTCGGTGTCTACGGCGAGGAGGTAGTTGCAGCCTTCGGTGCCGTGCTCCAGGACGTCGTCGAGGAAGAAGCGCGCGGCGAACCGCTTGCCCTGGAGCCGCCCTTGCATGTCGGGGAAGGCCAGGACAACAGTGTCGATCTCACCGCTCGCGACGAGGGCGTGCAACTCCTCGACGCTGAGCGGGGGTGTGCGGTCTGCCACGGGAAAGCTCCTTCGGCTTCTGCGCGTTTTTTCGGCCGGGCCGGAAGCCATAAGGTATTGCGGAGAACCATTGCTTGGGAAGGGGGCACGGCCAGATGTCGCTGGACGCTGAAGGCGGCTTGGAGGACCGGTTGACGCCGGTGCTGCGGCCCGTGCGTGCGGGCAACGGCTTCGAGGAGGCGCTGGAACAGATTCTGCAGGTCGTACGGCTGGGCCTGGTACCGGGCGGCGAGCGGCTGCCGGCCGAGCGCGAACTCGCGGAGCGGCTCGGGATCAGCCGGGTGACGCTGCGCGAGGTACTGAAGGTGCTCCAGGACCAGGGGCTCGTGGAGTCGCGGCGCGGCCGGTACGGCGGCACGTTCGTGCTGCCGCGCGGCGACGCGGGCGCGGGCGGCGAGAACGAGTTGCGGCGGCGGATCAGCGCGGTCGACATCGAGGACGTCCTTCGCTTCCGGGAGGTACTGGAGGTGGGCGCGGCGGGCCTGTGCGCGCAGCACGGGCTGTCGGCCGAGCAGGCGGGGAGACTGCGGGAAGCCCTGGTCCGCACCCAGGACGCCCCGCTCTCGGACTACCGCCGCCTGGACACGCTGCTCCATCTCACAGTGGCCGAGCTGTGCGGCTCGCCGACGCTGACCTCGCAGTACGCGGCGGTACGGGCGACGGTGAACGACCTGCTGGACTGCATCCCGCTGCTGGTACGCAACCTTGAGCACTCGCAGCGGCAGCACGCGGCGCTGGTGGACGCGGTCCTCGTCGGGGACGCGGACGGGGCACGGGAGATGATGCGGGAGCACTGCTCGGGGACGGCGGCGCTGCTGCGGGGTTTCTTGGCGTGACGTGTGGGGGACGTGGGTTGCCGGACGGGGCGAGGGTCGGCAAAGGTATGGCCGTACGCCATTGAAAGCCCCGCTGATCACCGGCTGATCGCCCGCCGGACACCCCTTTGGACACCAGGGAGACCCTCGTGACGACGACCGGACGACGACCACTCATCGGCGTCAGCACGTACCTGGAGTCCAGCACGCGCTGGGGCGCGTGGGACCTGCCTGCGGCGCTGCTGCCGACCGGGTATCCGCGGCTGGTGCAGCGGGCCGGGGGTATCGCCGCGATGCTCCCGCCGGACGACCCGGCACACGCCGCCGCCGCGGTCGCCCGGCTCGACGGCGTCGTGATCGCGGGCGGCCCCGACGTCGATCCGGCCCGGTACGGCGCGGAACGCGACCCGCGTACGGGGCCGCCCGCCGAGGCGCGGGACGCCTGGGAACTGGCACTGATCGACGCGGCGTTGGCGACCGGAACGCCGCTGCTGGGCATCTGCCGGGGCATGCAGCTGCTGAACGTCGCCCTGGGCGGCACGCTGCTCCAGCA
Organism: Streptomyces sp. ADMS; assembly: GCF_033441795.1. Classification (NCBI taxonomy): domain Bacteria; kingdom Bacillati; phylum Actinomycetota; class Actinomycetes; order Kitasatosporales; family Streptomycetaceae; genus Streptomyces; species Streptomyces sp. ADMS. The sequence goes on from NZ_JAVFVX010000032.1 coordinate 44,690, forward strand.
CATCGACGGTCACGCGACGACCCCGGGGGCCTTCGGCCACCACGGCGTGAAGCCGGTACCGGGGACAAGGTACGAGGAGGCGGCACCGGAGGAGACGTCGGTGCCGACGTTCCATCATCAGGCCGTGGACCGCCTGGGGAAGGGGCTGGTGGCATCGGCGTACGCGGCGGACGGGACGGTGGAAGCGGTGGAACCCGGGGGTTTTGGTGCCGGATGGGTGCTGGGGGTGCAGTGGCATCCGGAGATGGGGGAGGACTCGCGGGTGATGGGAGCGTTGGTGAGGGCGGCGTCCGCCTCGGCCGGCGTTTGACGGGGCACGTTCCGGCAGCGCAGCCCGTGGTTTCCCACCCACCCGTTCACCGCATCTGTCCAGCCCCAGGCGGCACCCCTTCAGCGCCGACCCGCACCCCGGCCCGTCCGGCGTTTGAGGACGAGCGCGTTCGGCGCGACAAGGGGGGGCTGGGGCGCAGCCCCCAGGAACCGGACGGAACAGGTAGGGACGGCGAGGGCGAAACAACGGGCCGTCCCTCCGTCCTCACCCCCGCGTCAGCCCCAACAACTCCCGTGCCGGCCCCACCGGCCGGTGCCCCACCGGCCACACAGCCCGCAGCTCGCGGTCCAACCGCACCCCGTCCAACGGCACACACACCAACCGCCGCGTGGACAACTCCTCCCCCACCGCCAGTTCACTCAGCACCGCTGGCCCCGCCCCGCCCACCGCCGAAGCCTTCACCGCAGTCGTCGACGACAGCTCGATCAGCGGACGCGCCAACCCGCCCAGCGCCGTGTCCAGCACCTGCCGCGTCCCCGACCCCTCCTCCCGGAGAATCAACGGTGTCGCAGCCAACTCCGCCGCGCCCACCGGCTTCCGCCGCCGCGCCCACGGGTGCCCCGGCGCCGTCACCACGATCAGCCGGTCCTTCGCGACGACCGCCGAGTCCAGCCCGCCGGGTACGCCCGTCCCCTCCACGAAACCGAGGTCCGCCTCGTCCGACAGAACCCGTTCGGCCACCGTCGCCGAGTTCCCGGCGAGCAGCGACACCGCTGTCTCGGGCCGCAGCACGCGCAGCGCGAGCAGCCAGCCCGGCAGCAGATACTCGGCGATCGTCATGCTCGCCGCCACCCGCAGCCGGGAGTCACGCCGCGTCCGCAGTGCCTGCGCCCCGGCGTCGAACGCCTCCGCCGCCTCGACGACCCGCCGCGCCCAGTCGGTGACGAGCACACCGGCGTCCGTGAGCCGGGAGCCGCGCGGCGAGCGGTCCAGGAGGGCCACTCCCAGTTGGCGTTCCATCGACCGGATGCGGCTGCTGGCGGCCGGCTGTGTGACGCCCAGCTCCTGCGCGGCCCGCCCCAGGCTCCCCAGCCGGGCCACCGCGAGCAGCAGCTCCATCGCTCCGAGGTCCGGGACCCGGTGCGCAACCCCCGACGACCGCGCGGCCCTGCCCTCCACATCACCCATAGATCCAGCTTATGCCCTCATGCCCCCGAACCCCCTGGTCACCGCCCATGGCGCGCGCCCCTGGGACGGGGCACCTGTGTCGCCGGCGCGGAGAGCCTCGGCCGGCACACCGGGCTCGCCGCCTTCGGTGTCCTCGCCGTCGCCCCTGTGCGTCCTGCTCGTCGCCGCCTGGGCCGGCGCCGCCACCCGAACCGACCGGGGCCTGATCACCGGTGAGCTGCTCGCAGGGCCTCCCCCAGCACCCGTGGCGCCTCGGCCAGTGACGGCCCGTACCAGGTGAGGTGGCGCCCGCTGACGAGGGCGCGGGGAAGCCCCTCGAACGCCTCGGGCCCGTCCTCGGCCGTGAAGCGGTACGGCTCGTCCGGCAGCACGACCATCCCGGGCTGCGCGGCGGCCCGCAGCTCCTCGACCGGTACGCGCGGATAGCGTTCGGCGTGGGCCGCGTACGCGTTGTCGACCCCCAGCCGCGCCAGCACGTCACCCGCGAAGGTGTCCCGTCCGAGCACCATCCAGGGCCGCCGCCAGATCGGCACCACAGCGGTCGTACGACCGTCCCCGGCCGATCTCCACCATCGCTGCGGCGCCGACCACGCCGTCTCCGCCTCGTCCAGCCACCGGGGTCGCGTTCTCGCCCCGCACGCCGTCACCACCCGCTCCAGCTCCCCGAAGGCCTGCGGCACGTTCCGCACCTCGGTGAGCAGCACCTCGATGCCGGCCGCGCGCAGGGCGGCGAGGTCCGGTTCCCGGTTCTCCTCCTCGTTGGCGAGGACCAGGTCGGGGGCGAGCGCGACGATCCGCTCGACCCCGGGGTTCTTGGTGCCGCCGATGCGTACGACACCGGCGCCGAGGTCGGCGGGATGGCTGCACCAGTCCGTCGCCCCGACCAGCGCTCCGGGCACCGTGACCGCCACCGCCTCCGTCAGGGACGGCACCAGCGAGATCACCCTCATGGGAACGTCCCCCAACTGCTGATCAGCGGATACGAGTTGACGACGAGCGCCTGGTCGTCGGGCAGCCGGCCGCCCAGGTCCACGATTCGCGCGAACGTCACCGCGTCGTCACGGGTCCGGAGGGCGTCGAAACGGCCGCCCGCGGGTTCGGAGGCGTCGTCGAAGGCGTACACAGAGGTACCGGACATGTCGCCAGTATTGCGGCAGGGTCTGACATCGACAGCCGAGGCGATCCGCAAACCGCCCCGAAGTGGCTCACGCAGGGGTGTTCTCGGCGCCTCAGTGCCCGTGCCGCTCAGCGGCGCCCATCCTGCACCGCCTCGATGTGCTCGGCCACCGCCACCACGATCACCCGGGTGTCCGCCACGGTCGCCCGCCAGCGGTGGCGCACCCCGCCCGTCAGGTACAGCGTGTCGCCGCGGCCCAGCCGGTGTGCGCGGCCCTCCGCCTCGACCTCGACGGCACCGTCGGCGACGTACATCAACTCGTCGTTGCGGTGCTGGAATTCGCGGCCGGCGTCGTGGTCGCCGGTGAACTCCATGGCGTGCAGCTGCTGGTGACCGCGGACCAGGGAGCGCACCCGGGGCTCGTCGGGGGCGGGTTCGAGGGCGTCGGCGCGGACGACGTCGACACTGCACGCCGGGTCGGCCGCCGCGAGGAGTTCGACAGCGGTGGTGCGCAGGGCGTCGGCGACCTTCTCCAGGGAGCTTCGGCTCGGCCGTGCCCGCTCGTTCTCGACCTGGCTCAGGAAGGGCACCGACAGGCCGCTGCGTTCGGCCACGACGGCGAGGGTGAGCTCCAGCGCCCGGCGCCGCCGCCGAACGGCCGCGCCAACCCGAAGGGGCTGTTCTTTGTGGTCGCCCATCGCTCCGGCTCCCTCCTCGGCTCGTCGTCGCGCCCCGGTTGCGTACGGTCCCATCACAGCGCATCGCGCCGCGCGTTCGGCGGCCGTTCGCCAGAACGTCTCCGAACCGGGCACGACGCGTTCTCTGATGACTTCCCTGCACCCTACGCATGTTCGTCAAACCGTTTCGTGCGCCCGTCACATCGGAGTTGTTCCGCGTCGGGTACGACCCTCACGGTTCACGCCAGTGGACGGGCCGCCCGGACCTTCCCGACGCCACTTCGCGCGCGCGTGCGGCGGAGCTGACCAGCGGGACCGGCCGGAGGAACAGCCGGGTCCAGGTGATGGCATAGCGCTCCGTGGTTGTCCGGATCCTTTTCGTACGGGGAACGTGTCCGCCCGGGAACGCCGCGAGGGGTGGGCCTCACCGAGGACACCCGCACACGCGCGTGTCTCCAGGTTCGACCCACCCCTCCTGAGCGGCTCCCTCAGCTGTCCGATACCCCTTTCGCACCGCTCTTCCCCTCGGAACCCGCGACCGGTGCCCATCTTTCGGCCAGCCCGGGGTTCGCCTTCAGCCAGGCACGGACGGCGTCCTGTTCCCCGCCCTTGCCCGCCTGCTGGATCCGCGCCTCCAGGCCGGTGAGCTGTTCCTCCGTCATGGAGAAGTTCCTGAGCCAGTCGCCGGCCTCGGGGTTGTCGTCGGCAAAGCCCTTGCGCGCGAGGGTGTGCACGTCGTCGCCCTCGCCCCAGGCGACCTTGGGGTCCCTGAGTTTCTTCAGGTCGTAGTCGCTGTACGCCCAGTGCGGCGACCAGAGGGTGACGACGATGGGTTCCTTCTTGGCGTACGCGCGCTTGAGCTCGGCGAGCATGGCCGGGGTGGAGCCGTCGACGACCTCGTACTCGCCGTCGAGGCCGTACTCCTTGAGGACCTTGTCCTTGAGAAGACCCATCATTCCGGCGCTGGGTTCGATGCCGACGATCCGGCCCCTGAACTTCGACGACTGTCCCTTGAGGTCGGCGAGGGAGTCGACGCCCTTCACATACGAGGGGACGGCCAGCTCCAGGGAGGTGGGGCCGAACCACTTGCCCAGGTCGTCCAGCTGGTCGCCGTACTTCTTCCAGTACTCGGCGTGGGTGACGGGCAGCCAGGAATCCGTCTGGAAGTCGATCTGGCCGGTGGCCAGGCCCGTGTACAGCGGGCCGGCCGCGTACTGGGTGGTCGTGACGTCGAATCCGCGCTCCTCCAGGAGCTCCTTCCACAGGAACGTCGTCGCGATGCCCTCGTCCCAGGGGATGTACCCGATGGTGACCTTCTTGCCCCGGCCCACGTCCGTCGCGGTGGCCCGCGTGGTCGCCGGGGAGGAGCCGAAGATCCCGAGGCCGCCCGCGACAAGCGCCAGAACGACCACGCCGGCCAGCGCGATCGCCGGGCGGGGGCGGTGGTTCCAGAGCTTGGGAGTGCCCGCGGTACGGGCCTTGGCGGCGGCGCGGCGGCCCAGTGGGGAGATCTGGGCGCCGAGTGCGCCGGTCATGCGGTCGAGGTAGATGGCGAGGACGACGATGCCGAGGCCCGCCTCGAAGCCGAGTCCGATGTCGAGCTGGCCGATGGCCTCGTTGACGGCGCCGCCGAGGCCGCCGGTACCGACCATGCCGGCGATGACGACCATGGACAGGCCGAGCATGATGACCTGGTTGACGCCCGCCATGATCGTCGGCAGCGCGAGCGGCAGCTGCACGCGCAGCAGCGTGTCGCGGGGCGGGGTGCCGAACGCCTCGGCGGCCTCGACGAGTTCGGCGTCGACCTGGCGGATGCCGAGTTCGGTCATGCGTACGCCGGGGGCGAGGGCGAAGATCAGGGTCGCGACGACGCCCGCCGGGACGCCCATGCCGAAGAACAGGATCGCCGGGATCAGCAGCACCATCGAGGGCATCGTCTGGAGCAGGTCCAGGACAGGCCGTACGACGGCGCTGACCGTCCTGGAGCGGGCCGCCCAGATTCCCAGGGGGATGGAGACCACCAGGGCGATCAGCGTGGCGACGAGCACCAGGGAGAGCGTCGACATGGCCTTGTCCCACAGGGCCATGGAGTCGACGAGCGCGAATCCCGCGAAGGCGAGGACGCCCGCGACCAGTCCGCGCAGCCACCAGGCGGTCACCGCGAGGATGCCGGCCAGGATAAGCGGCTCCGGGGCGGTGAGCACCGCGTAGATGGCGTCGTACAAGCCCTCCACGACGGTCTTGATCGCGTCGAAGAGCCAGGACATGTGGTCGACGAGCCAGCTGACGCCGTCGTCGACCCAGTCGCCGAGACGGATCCTAGGCACGGGCGGTCACCTTCCCGTCGCGCGAGCCGTGCGAGCCGCAGGGCTCGGGGTCCCCGTGCTGGTCGCCGAGGAAGCCGAGGAGGCGCTGTCCGGGTACGACGCCGACCAGTTCGCGGTCCTCGGTGAGCACCGCGACCGGGTGGGGCAGGCGGGCACTGAGCGCGCACAGTTCGGTGAACGGGGTGTCGGGTGTCGCCGTCGCGCAGTCGCAGTCGGCCTCGTCGCCGCGGGTCTCCGGGTCCATGACGGCGCCGGCGGTGAGTACGCGGGAGCGGTCGACGTCCTTGGTGAAGGAGGCGACGTAGTCGTCGGTGGGGCGGACGAGGATGTCCTCCGCGGTGCCGGTCTGGACTATGCGGCCGTCGCGCATGACGGCGATACGGTCGCCCAGGCGCATGGCCTCGTTGAGGTCGTGGGTGATGAACACGATGGTCTTCTTGAGAGTCTTCTGGAGTTCCAGGAGCTGGTCCTGCATGTCCCGGCGGATCAGCGGGTCGAGCGCGCTGAACGACTCGTCCATGAGCAGCAGATCGGCGTCGGTGGCGAGCGCCCGGGCCAGGCCCACGCGCTGTTGCATGCCGCCGGACAGCTCGTCGGGCCATGAGTCCTCCCAGCCGGCCAGACCGCACAGGGCGAGCGCCTCGTCGGCGCGACGCTCGCGCTCGGCGCGGGGCACGCCCTGCACGGACAGGCCGTAGGCGGCGTTCTCGCGGACGCTGCGGTGCGGGAAGAGCGCGAAGTGCTGGAAGACCATGCTGATCTTGTTCGCCCGCAGCGCGCGCAGTGCGCGGTCGCCGAGCGCGGTCAGGTCCTGACCGTCGAAGCGGACGTGTCCGGCCGTGGGTTCCAGCAGGCCGTTGAGCATGCGCAGCAGCGTCGACTTGCCGGAGCCGGACAAGCCCATGACGACGAAGATCTCGCCGGGTTCCACGGCGAAGGACGCGTCGATGACGGCGGCGGTGTTGCCGTCGTCGCGCAGTTTTTCGCGGTCGGCTCCCTGTTCGAGCCGTGTCACCGCGTCGCCGGGTCGTCTGCCGAACACCTTGTACAGATGCTCGGCCTCAAGCCTGGATGACAAGGGTGCTCCTCGGTCGTGCTCTTCGGTCGTACTTTTCGGTCGTACTTTTCGGTCGTACTTTTCGGTTGCGACGGTTGCGCGAACAACCGGCGCTTGTCCGTGGCCGCGCCTTCCCACGCCCGACGTGGGCAAACGGAAGAGTGGGCCAGTTCACAAGGCCTTCGCAGAGGCAATACAGGGCCCGACCGGGGGCCGCCGGGACGGCGGAAGGCGGTGCACGGGGTGACTGTCAGTGGCGTACGGCATGATGCGAGGCGTGACCGGACGACTGATGCTTCTCGACACCGCCTCGCTCTACTTCCGCGCCTATTTCGGCGTCCCGGAGTCCGTGAAGGCTCCGGACGGCACGCCGGTGAACGCCGTGCGCGGGCTGCTCGAATTCATCGACCGGCTGGTCAAGGACCATGGGCCGGACCACCTGGTGGCATGCATGGACGCCGACTGGCGTCCACAGTGGCGGGTCGACCTGATCCCCTCGTACAAGGCTCACCGCGTCGCCGAGGAGCACGAGACGGGCCCGGACGAGGAGCAGGTGCCGGACACCCTGTCGCCGCAGGTGCCGGTCATCGAGGCAGTGCTGGACGCGGTCGGCATCGCGCGCGTGGGCGTCGCGGGATACGAGGCGGACGATGTGATCGGCACCTTCACCGCCCGCGCCGAGGGACCGGTCGACATCGTCACCGGCGACCGGGATCTGTACCAGCTGGTCGACGACACGCGCGGTGTGCGCGTGCTCTACCCGCTCAAGGGCGTGGGCACCCTGCAGCTGACCGACGAGGCGTGGCTGCGCGAGAAGTATGGGGTGGACGGGAAGGGGTACGCGGATCTCGCGCTACTGCACGGCGACCCGAGCGACGGGCTGCCGGGCGTGCCCGGCATCGGCGAGAAGACGGCCGCGAAACTGCTGGCCGAGTTCGGCGACCTGGCAGGGATCATGGCCGCGGTCGACGACGCGAAGGCGAAGCTGACGCCGTCGCAGCGCAAGCGGCTCGACGAGTCACGGCCGTACGTCGAGGTCGCGCCCAAGGTCGTCCTGGTGGCCGGCGACGTCCCGCTGCCGGACGTCAACACCGCGGTGCCGCATACCCCTCGCGACCCGGCGGCGCTCGACGCGCTCGCGGCCCGTTGGGGACTTGGAGGTTCGTTGGAGAGATTGCTCACGACACTCGGAAGCTGAGGTCCCGCTTCCCCGGCGCGAGGCACCATGTACTCGTGCCGCACCACAGGCACGACACCTTTACCGACGAGAACGGCATCCTCACACAAGAGAACGCCACTCTCATTTTGAGGCATCATCACGAAAACAATTGCCTCGGGTAACAGGGTTTTTCAAGGGAGAGATGCTAACTTAGGTAAGCCTAAGCAAAGGCAACAGGGAGGCCGTCATGGCAGAGCGCCCGGAGCGCAGGGCCCCGAAGACCCACTCCGCACAGGTCGTCCGCACCGAGCGGCTGACCCCACACATGCAGCGCGTGGTCCTCGGCGGCGGCGGCCTCGCCGAGTTCACGGTTGGCACCCGCACCGACCACTACGTGAAACTGCTGTTCCCGGCCGAGGGCGTCACCTATCCGCAGCCGTTCGACATGCAGCGCATCCGCGAGGAGTTCCCGCGCGAGCAGTGGCCGGTGACCCGCACCTACACGGTGCGCGCCTGGGACCCCGAACTGCGTGAGCTGACCCTCGACTTCGTCCTGCACGGCGACGAGGGCCTGGCCGGCCCCTGGGCGATGCGCGTCCAGCCGGGCGAGACGGTGGCCTTCGGCGGCCCCGGCGGCGCGTACGCCCCCGACCCGACCGCCGACTGGCACCTGCTCGTCGGGGACGAGAGTGCGCTGCCCGCCATCGCCTGCGCCCTGGAGGCGCTGCCCGACGGCGCCAAGGCGTACGCCTTCGTGGAGATCGCAGGCCCCGAGGAAGAGCAGAAGATCGACTCCGACGCGGAGGTCCGCTGGCTGCACCGCGGCGAGCGGCCCCTGGGCCAGGCACTCGTCGAGGCCGTACGCGCCCTGGAGTTCCCCGCGGGCCGGGTACACGCGTTCGTGCACGGCGAGGCGGCGTTCGTGAAGGAGCTGCGCCGGCTGTTGCGGGTGGAGCACGCGATCCCGCGCGAGAGCCTCTCGATCTCCGGCTACTGGCGCCTCGGCCACAACGAGGACGGCTGGCAGGCGTCCAAGCGGGAGTGGAACGCGCAGGTGGAGGCGGAGCAGGAGACGGCCGAACCGACGGCCTCCTGACTTTCCATCAACTTCCGGGGCGCGGCGATCCGGGCCCCCTTCCAGCCCCTCGCTGCCCGCTCAGCAGAGCCGGCAGCGCACCGCCCGACTGACCGGGCCCCTGGTCGGGCGGTCGGACACCGCCGGTCGGCGTGACAGGACACCCCCGGCCCGTCGGCCACGCGGCCTCGAACTCCTCACCCCCATCGCCCAGTTGCTCGCCCGTCGGCGGGATCGAGATCGGGCGTGCGCCGCACGCCACGCCCTGAAGACGCCGGGCGAAAACGACCTTCGGGCCAGTACCGTCCCGCCCGGTCCCGCCAGGCTGTCCCGTCGCCGACGGGACGTGAGGACTTGGGCCCCACCTCGACACGGCCGCGACATCCCTGCGAAACAGCGCCTCCCTAATTTCTGTCACCCGACAGGAATACCGCGCCGAAGGCAGGTCCCGCCGTGACCACGACCGCTTCCTCCGGCGTACGCCCCGACCCGCCGGAGGCGTCCGCCGACCGATCCCTCGCCGAGTTCGGATACCGCCAGGAACTGCACCGCAGCCTGGGCCGGTACGCCTCGTTCGCTGCCGGGTTCTCCTTCATCTCCGTCCTGACGACCGTCTTCCAGTTCTTCGCCATCGGGTACACGTTCGGCGGCCCCGTCTTCTTCTGGGCCTGGCCGGCCGTACTGATCGGCCAGCTGCTGGTCGCCGCGTGCTTCGCGGAACTGGCCGCGCGCTACCCGATCTCCGGCGCGATCTACCAGTGGTCGTCCCGGCTCTCCAACCTCGCCTTCGGCTGGTTCGCCGGCTGGATCATGGTGATCGGGCAGATCGTGGTGGTCTCGGCGGCAGCGCTCGCGCTCCAGGTCGTCATGCCCGCCATCTGGTCCGGCTTTCAGCTGGTCGGCGACGACCCGGCCCCCACGTCGGCGAGCGGCGCGGCCAACGCGGCGATCCTCGGCGTCGTCCTCCTGGCCCTGACGACCTTCGTGAACGTCATCGACAACCGCGTGATGTCCCTGATCAACCGGGTCGGCGTGACAGCCGAGATCATCGGCGCCGTCCTGATCATCGTGCTCCTGTTCACCCACTCCGAGCGCGCTCCCGGCATCACCTTCCACACCGGTACGGCACTGGAGTCCGGCCTGTTCGGGGCACTGCTGGTGGGCTCGTTCACAGCGGCGTACGTGATGATCGGGTTCGACAGCGCGGGCGAGATGAGCGAGGAGACGCACAATCCCCGGCGCACCGCACCCCGCACGATCCTCGCCGCGCTCGCCTCGGCGGGCCTGCTGGGCGGACTGATCATCCTCGCCGGCCTGCTCGCCGCCCCGAGCCTCACCGACGGCCGGCTGGGCGTCGAGGGCCTGAGCTACGTCCTGACGAGCAGCCTCGGCGACGGAGTGGGGCGTGCCCTGCTGGTAGACGTCGTGGCCGCGATCGCGGTGGCGACCCTCGCGATCCAGACGTCGGCCTGCCGGATGCTGTTCTCGATGGCCCGTGACGGCCAGCTGCCGTTCTCGGCCGGCCTGGCCAAGGTCAACCAGCGCACGGGCATGCCGAGCGCCCCCGCCCTGGTCGTCGGTGTCCTGGCGGCGGCCCTGCTTCTCCTCAACTTCGCTTCTCCGGAGGCCTTCCTGGCCATCGGCACCACCTGCATCGTGATGCTGTACCTGGCGTACGCAATGGTCACGGGCCCCCTGCTGGTCCAGCGCCTGAAGGGCACCTTCACCGCCGACGGCACGGACGAGACCGGCAGGCCTCTCTTCTCCCTCGGCCGCTGGGGCATCCCCGTCAACGCCCTCGCCCTGCTCTACGGCCTCTTCATGACGGTCAACCTGGCCTGGCCGCGGGCAGCGGTGTACGACCCGGCGGGCGGGCACTGGTACTTCCAGTGGTTCACTGTGCTGTTCCTGGGGGTCACGGTGGGGGGCGGGGTGTTGTACCGGGCTGTGAGGGCGCGCCAAGGCCATTCGGTCTGAACCCGGCCCCTGCGGATCCCCTGCCAGAACCGACGGCAATGTGAACCATGGCTGAGCTTGAGGGGCCCGGGTCAGTTCGGGCACCTCCGCTCTGTGCGGTCAGTGGTGGTCAGAGGACTCGGTGCGTCCAGGTCTTCTCGGGGCCTTCAGGCGCCGCATGATGGGGTGCGCGGACCGCGGGTTCGGGCAAGTCCAGTGCGAGAAGGCAATCGACCTGTGGCGGGACTACAAGACGGCTCGGACCGAACGCGCGTGAGACCCCTCACCTGGAGGTGCGCGTGCGCACGCACGGTCCGAGCGGACGCCGCAAACTCGTCCGGCCACCGCCAGGAGATGTAGGCCTTCGCCACGACGACCAACTCCTTGTTTGAATTGCAAGACTGGTTGGTCGCCAGAATGTCACCCTGGTGGTCACGGAAAGCCACCGGTGACTACGTGCGACGTAAAGGCGCACAACGGAGCCCGCCCTGCGCTCCGAAAGCTGGTGCGAAGGAATTTTAGTGGTGGCAAATACCGGTGAGTTGACGAGCCGTACGCGAGCTACGACGCAGTAGCGGATCTGCCAGGGGGCGATCAGTGTGCTTCCTCAGCTCACGAGCCGCCCTGAGCATCACCCCCGGCCCTGCTGCCGGGAGACGATGTTTGCGGTGTGCGAGCCGAATGTCAGAGTGATGTGAGGGTGCGCCGCGGTTGAGTACATGTAGATGTCGAGGGTGAGTTCTTCTGGTCGGTCGAAAGCGGGCAGGACGCGCCACCATGCCGTACGGGCCAGATTGGTGAGGGTGTCGAGGTCGCTTTCGGAGCATTCGGCGGCCAGCGAGTAGATGCCCTGAGTCAGTGCCGCAATCACGGTGGTGCCCGGATCGACGTGTTTTCTCTGGGCATGCCAGCCGAGAGAAGTCGGTGAGAGCCTTGTCAGACGGGTGACGGCCCGTGACGCCACATCCGGAGGGATCACGTCGATGGCCCCGGTGAGTGTCAAGGCGGCGTTCACGATCTCCCTGGCGTCCCCCTCTGTGCTGGTCAGGGTGGTGCGAGGCAGATGCGGGCAGTACTCGGCGTCCAGGTAGAAGCAGGACCCGCAGCGCGGTGCGGCCTGGCACACGCGGCAGTCATGCTCGCGCAGGGCACCCCAGCCGTGGCCGCGCTGGGCCATGGGACCTACCGTCGCCCACAGGTCACTGCGGTGGCCCCAAAGGGTGTAGGAGACACCGGCGCATCCAGCCAGGAGGGTGCGGTCGTCCCTGTCCAACGTGTGGTCGGTGACTTTCGTGGCCAGGGCTGGCATGAGGTGCCCCAGACCCACGAGCCAGGTGACCAGGGTGTCGGCGCCATGTCGACCGTCGCCGTAAAGGCGGACCCCGTTGCCGACATCGCCGGTGTAGGTGTCGATGGCAAGGTCGTGAATGTCATTTACCATCTTGGAGATGCTGAAATGGGCTCGACCCGCTTTCGACACGCAAGCTCGGTCAGCCAGCGTGGGTAGCCCCATATCCAGGGCGTACCACTCGCAGATCATGGCATTCACGGAGGAGTAGTACGGAGTTTCTGCCCGCAGGACAGGGACGCCAAGTTCGGGATACTCGGTGATGCACCTGTTGCGATGCCTGGCCATGACGCTGGATTTCCGGGCCATCAGGATGTGCCGTACGGCAGCGGTAAGGGAGAGCTGTTGCTGGGCCGTCCGGATTTCGGCGATGGCGATGGCATGCCAGTCTTCGAGTTCACCTCGGACATACTTGCCCCAGTCGGTCGTCGACGCGAGATCGCAGTACATGCCGTGCCGGGCCGCTTCGCGGTCCGGTTCGAATACCCGCCAGGCCAGCAGCCAGCCGAATAAGGTCTGCGGCACGAACAGCTGCACGGGTATTCGAACTTGTGCAGCCAGGCGTTCGATCAGCGCGCGCGGGACGGGTTCCTCCAAGTCGAGCGGGCAGCCCTTCTTCTTCCACCGCTCCCCGCATTGGCTGGCCAACTGGAGCCACCTTTGCTGGGACCCCCGGGGGGGTTGCTCGTGGGTGCGGTGGGGGGGTGCATAGACCTGCATCGCCCGCCGCCACAATTGAATTGTCCGCCACACGTCGGGGTGGTCCGGCGTGGCGAACGCCAGATCTGGGGCAACGTCGGCGGGAAGATCCCAGTCGGACGCCGGTGCGCGATGCCGTTCCGCTGCGGAGAGCCTGGACCAGTACGCCTTGCGCACTCCCCGCATGATGATGCCGTCAGGCTCACGAGGAGCCGCACCTGGTTGGCTCGGTACCAGCCCCTCAGGGGTCAGAGTGTCGCCGGGCAGCTCAATCATGTGAATTACTCCTTTAGTCGGGACCCGTGGCACACGCACAGTGCGTGTCAGCGAGTGGTGCGAAAAAGGATCACGGAGGTTCAGGAGGTGTGGACAGCGTCGCGTACGTGACCTGGTGAAGGGACGGGTGCGCATCGTGGCGAGTGCGTGCCGGGTCAAGCTCAAGCACCTGGTGACGTCGGGCGGGCTGCACTGCATCACCATCACGAGGGATACCGGGCAGAGCACCGAAGCCCACCAGGGAGACGTCAGGCGCGCCAGTCAGATCCCACAGACCAAGGGCTTGTACGAAACTGGGCGCAGTCGTGGCAGCGGTCATGACAGACCTCCCGTAGACGTCATGACGCGGCGGCGCAGCGGACGGTCTGCTGGTTGGATACATCACACCGCACGGCTGACACCTCCACCACCCCTGTGCCAGCCTCAAAGACGTGTACGGGGTGCGGGCTTGCGCCCTTACGAACGTCGACGTGAGCGTCCGCGCGTGCACCTCCCACCCAATTCGCCTCGCAGCAGGAAACGACCCTGCTCAGAGCAGCATGCCGCCGCCTTGGAGCACCCCCACCAAGATGCGGATTGCCGATGGCATATCCAGTGCCGAACGGGTCCTGCCGGGAAAAACGTCCGTGACAGTTGCCACCCTGAGCCAGGAGCGAGTCCCAGAAGAAAGCTTTCACCCCGAGCACCAGGAGACTCCGCCTCCACCACACCACTACACAGCGCTGCTTATCGTTTCGACTTCGCGGAACGCAGGCCACCGGGAGGATGACACGGAGGCCGGCGACCCGAGTCACGGTCAGATTCTCGCCGCCGACCAGACGGCGCAGCGCGTTCGCCTGGGACGGTGCCGCGTCCAGCAGCGTGAGGGCGAGCAGAGTCGTGCGCTTTCCCTCGCGCCGACCGCGAGTTGGTTCCTCGTCCACAAACATCACCCCACGCGCCCGGCCCACAGGAAGAACACGCCACCCAAGGCCTCTTGTACGACCTGGACGAGCTCTACAACTTTGCCAGCCACAACCGCAAGGGGGAGGCGCACGCATATATGCACTGACGCGTACACGACCTACCGAGTGCGCCCCATGGAGGACCCGCACCGCAGGACGTGCTTATCTCAGCACTTCGAATCCCGGTACGTATCGCCGACACAGCCCTGCGCGCCCTTGCTTTCGTCGCCGGGACATGAGGATCCCAGCAGCGCTCCGGCATTGACTACCGACTGGCCTCATGCCACCGCAGAAGTGGAGGACACGGGCCGACGCTCGTGCCCAGAGAGGTTCGGCATCCTGCCAAGGGGGCGCGGAGAGGGCGCATCGCTTTGCAGGAGTACCGACTCGTCCCCTCGCTGTCAGTGCCCTCTCGTAGGCTTGACGGGATGAGACGCCGCACTCCGCCCCTGCCTTCTCCCCTGCCGCAACGCGACGGGGTGGACGCGGTGCGCGTGCGGTTGCCGCCCGGGGACGCGTGGGCGACCGTGCGCGACCATCTAGTGGCGCGGCTCGCGGCTCCGGCTGACGTGATCGACGGGATGCTGGACGCGGGGCAGATCGTGGACGCCGCCGGGCGTCCGGTGCCCCGGGACATGGCGTACGTGCCGGGGATCGTCTTGTGGTTCCACCGGGATTTGCCCGACGAGGAGCAGGTGCCGTTCGCCGTCGACGTCGTCTACCGGGACGAGCACGTGGTGGTGGCCGACAAGCCGCATTTCCTGGCCACCACCCCGCGCGGCAGCCACGTCGCCGAGACGGCCCTGGCGCGACTGCGGCGGCAGTTGGGTGTCTCGACGCTGGGCCCGGCGCACCGACTGGACCGGCTGACAGCCGGGCTGGTGCTGTTCACCGTAAGGCCCGAGGAGCGCGGCGCGTACCAGTCGCTGTTCCGTGACAAGAGGGTGGCGAAGGAGTACGAGGCGGTGGCCCCGTACGACCCCGCACTGGCGCTGCCACGAACCCTGCGCAGCCGGATCATCAAGGAACGCGGAGTCCTGGCAGCCCGCGAGGCCAAGGGCGAGCCCAATGCCGTCAGCCGGATCGAGTTGCTGGAGCACCGGAACGGACGTGCCCGGTACTGCTTGACACCGAGTACCGGGCAGACACACCAACTGCGGGTACACATGAGCGCGTTGGGGGTGCCGATCCTCGGCGATCCCCTTTATCCCCTGGTGACCGGCCCCGTGGCGGCTGGTGACTTTCGGCGCCCGCTCCAACTGCTGGCGCGTGTGCTGGAGTTCACCGATCCGATCACGGGGCGCGAGCACCGGTTCGTCAGCCCGCGCGTGTTGCGGGCCTGGTCGTCGTACGACGAGTGGGCCGGGTAGCCCCGGTGCCCAGTGGGGCTCAGTCGCCGCGCCACCAGCGCAGGATGCGCCGGAACACCCCCGGCCGGCCGGCCGGTTCGGGCGTCGCCGCCGGCGTCGGAGTGGCGGGCTCCGAAACAGTGGGCTGTGGAGCGGCGGGCTCCGCCTGCACCACGCCGGCCTGCAAGTTCTTCGAGCGCTGCGACGGCACAGGGTTGATGGAGGGCTGCTGCATGACGTCTTGCTGAAGCTTCGGTGCGAACGTCACCGGCAGTTCCACCAGGTGCCGGTTCGAGATGGACGCCCGCCAGCGCAGCTCGTGCTCCTCGCAGGCAAGTTGGACGTCCGGTAGGCGGGTCAGGAGTGCGTCGATGCCGACGTCGGCGATGGCGCGGCCGATGTCCTGGCCTGGGCACTCGTGGGGTCCGCCGCTGAAGGCGAGGTGGGAACGGTTGCCCTGCATGTTGGCCTTGAGATCAGGGCGCACGCGCGGGTCGACGTTGCCAGGCGCAATGCCCAGGAGAAGGCCGTCGCCCTTGCGGATGTGCTGGCCGCCGAGTTCGGTGTCATGCTTGGCGTAGTAGCCCAGGATAGTGCTGAACGGCGGCTCGTCCCACAGGGACTGCTCGACCGCCTGGGGCACCGTCATCTGGCCGCCGTTGAGCCGGGCACGGAACCCCGGGTCGGTGAGCACGACCCGCAGTACGTTGGCGAGGAGATTGGCGGTGTTCTCGTACGCGGCGATCAGGACGAGGCGCAGGTGCTGGCCGACCTCCTCGTCGTTGAGCCGCGCCGGGTGATTGACCAGGTGGCTGGTGAAGTCGTCCCTGGGTTCGGTGCGGCGGTGGGCGGTGAGCCGCATCAAGGCGTCCATGATGTACGCGTTACTGGCGATTGAGGTCTCGGTGCCCTTGAGCAGGTCGCGGGCGGCCTGCACGATCTGGTCGTTGTACTCGTCGGGCATGCCAAGAATCTCGCACATCACCGCCATCGGCAGGTGCTCGGCGAACTGGGCGACCAAGTCGGCCCTGCCCTGCTCGCAGAACTTGTTGACGAGGTGCTGGGTCGCTCGGTTGATGTGGCGGCGGATGCCCCGGTGGTCGATGGTCGACATAGCGCCGGTGACCGCGGCGCGCAGCCGCAGGTGCTCGTCGCCCTCAGCGTGGGAGCAGAAGGGCTGCCAGGCGATGATCGGCATGAGCGGGTGGTCGGGCTTGACCGTGCCGTCCTGCAGGGAAGTCCACAACCGGGGGTCACGGGAATACTGCGAGGGGCTGCGCACCATATGCATGTTCTCGCCGTGACCGAGCACCACCCACACCGGCACGTCGTCGTGGAGCAGCGCGGGGGCCACCGCGCCGTGTTCGGCCCGCAGTTTCTCGTACACGGCTCCCAGGTCCTCGGCTTCGGGACCGTAGAGTCTGCGCAGCCCCTGGGGGCCCAGGCCGTGAGCGGGGCAGCCGGGTGGTGGGCTCAGGGCGGCGTCATCCATGTCGGTCAGGGAATGGGAATCAGGCGTCACAGTGATCGCTCCGAAACTGAGGTTGATCCGTTGTCAGATGAGTTGATGGAACGTCAGCCGATGTTGGTGACGAAATACGTAGGACCGCGAGCTGGTGATTGCCTACCGCCACGCTCAGACAGGCGCCTTGGCCATCTCCAGCGAGTGGAGAAACCGCATCAGCGTCATGAGCGTGTCCCTGCTGGAGGCCCGCCGGCGTGCGTCGCACTCCACGATGGGGATCTCCGGGGCCAGGTCGAGAGCCGAGCGCAGGTCCTCGATCGGGTAACGGGGGGCGTCCGGAAAGGAGTTGACGGCGATGACGAACGGCACGCCGCGCTCCTCCAGTCGCCCTATGACGTCGAAGCTCACTTCCAGGCGCCGGGTGTCGATCAGGACGACCGCGCCCAGGGCGCCTTCGAACAGGCCGTTCCACAGGAACCAGAAGCGTTCCTGGCCGGGGGTGCCGAACAGGTACAGGACCAGTTGGTCGGTGATGCTGATGCGGCCGAAGTCCATGGCCACGGTGGTGGCGGTCTTGGAATCGGAGCCGTAGTTGTCGTCGACGCCGATGCCGGCCTGTGTCATGGTCTCTTCGGTGGTCAGCGGCCTGATCTCGCTGACCGAGCCGACCATGGTCGTCTTGCCGACGCCGAATCCGCCCACGATCACGATCTTCACCGCGGCCTGGGCGCTGTGCGGCAGGCGGTCCTCGGTCCGTGGACCCGTGATGGAGTCAGAGCCTTTGAAGTCCATGCATCACCGCTTCGAGGAGGGAACGGTCGGCGAGCGACTGGCTGATGAGCGGGTCGCGCGCCTGGACCAGTTCGGCCGTCAGCAGCTCGGTGAGCAGGACGGTCACCACGCTGAACGGCAGGTTGAGGTAAGCCGAGAGCTCGGCCACGGACAGGGGAGCCTTGCAGAGGCGGAGCAGCGCCGACTGCTCCGGCGGGGCGGAGGGCGAGGGATCGGCGCACGCCACGATTAACGTGACGAGGTCGAGGGCGGCTCGTTCGCCGCCCTGGGCCGCGCCGGTGAGCACATAGAGCCGTTCGGGGTTCTTCCGCTCCCCCTCCTTGCCCTCCGCGCCTTCCTGGCCTGCTCCGCCCTCCGCTCCGGCCGCGCTCTGAAGGAGAGGCTCCGGCGGGGGTTCCTGCTGGATGGGATAGCGCCGTCGGCGCTGCGGAGGAGTCATACGGTCTGCCCGTTCCGCCGGGGCGGACTGGTGAGGTGAGCGCCGATCCGGACGACGAGGTCGCGCATGTGGTTGCTCATGTTGCCGGGTTCGGCGACCACGTTGGCGAGGACCGCGAGGTAGGCGTTGGGGCCCGCGGCCATCAGGTAGAAGTAGCCGCCGGTGACCTCGATGATGACCATGCGCATCGTGCCGTCGCTGTCCGGAATCTCGTGCGCGACGGCGCCCGCGAGGCTCTGCAGCCCCGCGCAGGCGGCGGCGACACGGTCGGCGGCGTCGGGGTCGCCACCGTAGCGGGCGATGCGCAGGCCGTCGGCGGAGAGCACCACGATCTGCTGGACGCCCGGTACGCCGTCGGCGAGCTCCTTGAGCATCCAGTCGAAGTTGGCTCGCTGCGAGATCACTTGAGGTCCCCCTCGTCGTCGGCCTCAGCGTGGGCCGGCTGCTGGTTGGTCGCGCTGGGCGCGGTCGGGTCTTCCCGGTGGCCGCCGAAGGCCGCCCGGTCGTCCGGGTGGCCGCCCGGGGCTGTGTAACCGGCCGGGAAGGCGGTGAAGCCGGCCGCGTCGTCCGGGTGGCCGGAGAACGTCGTCGGGTCGTCGGGGTTCCTGGTGAAGGCCGTGGGGTCGGGGTCGCCCTTGAGGCCCTCCATGAACGCCTCGACCCACAGGCCCGGCAGGGGCTCCTCTTCCTTTTCCTTCTTCTGCGACGCGGGCTCCCACAGTTTCCGCAGCTCCGGGTCGGCCTCCATCTCGGCCTCGGCGGCCCTGGAGCGGGCGTACCGCTCGCTGAGCGGGGTCTTGACCCGGCTGCGGCGCTGCGGCAGACCGTTCTCGGTCCACTCGGTGACCTCCGGGACGTCGTCCTCCATGGAGACCGACGCGGGAAGACGCGGGCCGGTCGTGGGGCGGCGCTTCTTGGGCGGGCGCTTGGGGCCTTCCAGCGCACCGAGTTCGATCTTGGGCGCGGCGGTGGCGCCGATGCCGTGGGCGAGGCCGGGTGCGGGGTCGCTGGTGAGCATGTCGGACGGCACGACCAGCACGGCGCGGACACCACCGTACGCGGACTGCCTGAGCGAGATCTGCATCTTGTACGACTCGCAGAGGCGGCCGACGACCGCCAGCCCGAGCCGCGGGGATTCACCGAGGTCGTTGAGGTCGAAACCCGCCTGGGCGCGGGCGATCATGTTCTCGGCGCGCTTGCGGGACTCCTCGCTGAGACTGACGCCGGCGTCCTCGATCTCGATGGCGATGCCGGTCTGCACCTCGGTCGCGGTGACGTGCACCTTGGTGTGGGGCGGCGAGTAGCGCGTGGCGTTGTCGAGGAGTTCGGCCGCCGCATGGATGAGCGGTTCGACGGAGTTGCCGTCGACGTTGACCTTCGCGATGGAGGTCAGATCGATGCGGCGGTACTCCAGGATCCGGGACATCGCGCCGCGCAGCACGCTGTACAGCGCGACGGGCTGGGGCCACTGGCGTCCGGGCCGGCCGCCGCCGAGCACGGAGATGGAGTCGGCGAGGCGGCCGATCAGCGCGGTGCCGTGGTCGATGCGCAGGAGGTCGTCGAAGACCTCGGGGTTGCGGCCGTGGTCCTCCTCCATCTCCCGGAGTTCGTTGGCCTGTTGGTGGACGATCGCCTGAACGCGCCGGGCGATGCTGACGAACGCGCGCTGCGCGCCGTCCCGCATGGCGTCCTCGCGGTCGATGATCTCCAGGATCTGCGTCAGCAGCTTGCGCTGCGGTACCGGGAGTTCGCGGTACGGGGAGTCCGGCAGACCGAGTTGGCGATTCACCTCTGTGGGTGAAACACCGCCGCGCAGCCGACGGAGCGCGTACGGCAGGACTTCCTTGCCGAGCCTGGAGAAGTCCTCGTCGTGGGCGGCGATGCGCCGTTCCAGATGCGCGGTGTGACGGGCGTGCTCCGCCCGCAGGTTGCGGACGGTACGGCCGCGGCGGACCGCTTCGGCGGCGACCGCGACGACCAGGACCGTGGCTACGGCTCCGAACCAGCCGACGGCGGCTCGGGCCGGCCCCGTCACCAGGGCGACGGCGGCTCCGGTTGCCCCGGCCATTGTTATGGCAGGTAGCAACAGCACGCGCGCGTAGGGAAGTTCACGGCCACCGGGAGGCGATTGAACACTCACCATGTATGCCCTCTGAGACAAATCGGCTGGGGGTTGGGGGAGCTTGCTGTGGGGTACGTCTGGGAACTGTCTGGATCTTTGGCGTTTTTGGGAACAAGCGCACGAATACATCCCAACTCGGTGCGCTGCGGGCGAGCTTAGTCCGACAGGATCAACGCCGTGTCATATTCGGCAACCCTCTGAAATGCCCCTTGCGACTGGAGTAACCTCGGTCCATTTACACGCTGCGGATGCAATCGCACACAATGCGTGACGACGTACGGACGTACGAAAACCACTCACCGTGACGGGTGAATGGCGCCCCTCGGGGCCCCTGTCGCCGCAGAAACCTCAGATACCGGCGATGCGCAGCGCCGCGTCCGCCGTGGCTTCCGCGAAGACCGAGACCGGGCGTTCGGGGTCCGAGCGGTGCACGAGGATGACTCCTTCGATGAGCCCGAAGAGCAGATCCGTACGCAGGTCCAGCTCGCTCTTGGCGAGCATGCCCCCGGCGGCCGTCACGGCGAGCAACTGCCGGTAGGTGTCCTTGAGCTCCGCCCGCACGGCATGGAAGCCGGCGAAGCGTTCGGCGCGCACCTCGGGGAGGAGGTAGAGGCCGCCGAGGTTGTGCGGGCCGCCGCAGAGCAGTTCGACGTCGGTGCGGCACAGCTCCCACAGCCGGCCCTCGGCCGGGGTCGCGTCGTCGGCGAGCAGTTCACGGGCGTACGCCAACGAGGGCGTGACGGTGGACTCCAGGAGCTCGGCGAGCAGCTCCTCCTTGCCGGAGACATAGTGGTACATGGATGCCTGTCGCATCCCCGCCCGCTCGGCGATGGTCCGGGTGGTGGTGGCCGCGTAGCCTCGGGTGGTGAACAACTCGGCTGCCGCGGCCAGTAGTTCGGCTCGCGGAGTGAGCCCGCTGTCCGGCCGCTGCGCGGCCCGCGGCCTGCCGACCCGCCGTCCACCCGGCCCACCCGTCGTTCCCATGTGTTCGATCCTCGCATACCGCCAGGCCCGGCGATCTTCGTGAGTAATCGTATCGGGCTGGAAACGCGTGGGCAATTCCGGCGTCGCACCGTCCGCCTAATTTCTGTCGCGCGACAGAAATCAGGTGGCAGGACAGGCACCAGCACAGGCAGTCGAGAAGCAGCTGGACGCAGTCCGACCGCAGCACGACTTCGGAGCCGGAGGACCCGCGATGGGGACATCGACCACGTACGGAGCCCGCGACCACGCCCGCGACCAGGAGGGCGCCCAGGTGGAGGCCATGCCCGTCGTCCCGGCCGCCGACTGGCCGGCACCGCCCTGCGCGGCGGGCCATCTGGTGTGGGCCGAGACGGTGGCGGGCGGCAACTACACGCACCGGGTGCTGGCGCGCGGCACCGAACTGCGCCTGACCGACCTGTGCGGCGACGCCTGCGCCCACCTGCTGCTCTTCGTGGCGGACCGGCCCTGGGAACGGCTGAACGCCGCCGACACGGTCAAGGTCCAGTGGAACGCCTACCTCGGCGAGGGGCAGTTGCTCCTGTCCGACCAGGGCCGCGTCCTCGCCTCGCTGGTCGTCGACACCTCCGGGCGCCACGACGCGCTGTGCGGCACCTCGACCCTCGTACGCAACACGAACCGGTACGGCGACGGCACCCCGCAGTCGCCCTCCCCGGCCGGCCGCGAGCTGTTCAAGCTGGCCGCGGCCAAGAACGGCCTCCAGCCGCGCGATCTGCCGCCCTCGCTCTCCTTCTTCCAGGGCGTGGAGGTACGCGAGGACGGCTCCCTCCACTTCACCGGCTCGGCCGGACCGGGCGGCAGTGTGACACTGCGCGCCGAGCAGGATGTCACGGTGCTGATCGCGAACGTCCCGCACCCCGCCGACCCCCGCGACGACTACGTCAGCACCCCCCTGGAGGTGCTGGCCTGGCGCGCCGAGGCGACCGGCCCCGGTGACCCGCTGTGGAAGGCCACGCCCGAGGGCCGCCGCGCGTTCCTGAACACCGTCGAATTCCTTGCCGCGAGGGGGCTCGCATGACCATGCCCGTCGTCCGGAGGACCGTCGTTCCCGCGCGCGCGGCCTGGTCGTCCGTCGTCCGCGCCGGCGGGTCACTGACCATCACCGACCTGCACGGCAACCAGGCCGTCGACTTCCTCGTGTACGACGCCCACGACACGTCCGTGCGCTACAGCGCGCCCGACACGATCCACGCGCAGGGCGGCGTGTTCCTCACCACGGGCAGTGTCCTGATGTCGAACGAGCACACTCCCCTGATGTCGGTGGTCGCCGACGACGTCGGCCGGCACGACACGGTCGGCGGCGCCTGCTCCAAGGAGTCGAACACCCTGCGGTACGGCCACCACACCTGGTCGCAGCACGCATGCGTGGACAACTTCCTCGCAGAGGGCGCCAGACACGGCCTGGGCAAAAGGGACTTGGGATCCAACATCAACTGGTACATGAACGTGCCGGTGGAGAAGGACGGCACGCTGGGCATCGTCGACGGTCTCTCGGCGCCGGGGCTCTCGCTCACGCTCCGCGCCGAGTGCGATGTCCTGGTCCTCGTCTCCAACTGCCCCCAGAGCAACAACCCCTGCAACGGCTTCGACCCGACGGCGGTGGAGATGACCATCACCGAGGCGGGCACGGAATGAGCTTCGACACGCTGCTGGTCGCCAACCGGGGCGAGATCGCCGTGCGCATCATCCGTACGGCACGGGAACTGGGTCTGCGCACGGTCGCGGTCTACTCCGACGCCGACCGCTCCGCCCCGCACGTCCGGCTCGCCGACGAGGCGGTGCGGCTCGGTCCGGCGCCCGCGAAGGAGTCGTATCTCGACGCCGACCTGGTGCTGGCGGCGGCCAAGGGGACGGGCGCGGGGGCGATCCATCCCGGGTACGGCTTCCTGTCCGAGGACGCGGCCTTCGCGCGGCGCTGCGAGGACGCCGGGATCGTGTTCGTGGGGCCGACGCCGGGGCAGCTGGAGCTGTTCGGCGCGAAGCACACGGCCCGGGCGGCGGGCGAGGCGGCGGGCGTCCCGCTGGCGCCGGGCACAGGGCTGCTGGCCTCTCTCGACGAGGCGTACGAACAGGCCGCCGCCATCGGCTATCCCGTGATGCTCAAGGCGACCGGCGGGGGCGGCGGTATCGGCATGTCTGCCTGCGCCTCGGCGGCCGAACTCGCCGACGCCTGGGAGCGGGTGCAGCGCGTCGCCGCCGCTTCCTTCTCCTCGGCCGGTGTCTTCCTGGAACGGCTCGTCGAACATGCCCGCCATGTCGAGGTGCAGGTCTTCGGCAACGGCGAGGGCCGGGTCGTCACCTTCGGCGACCGCGACTGCTCGCTCCAGCGCCGCAACCAGAAGGTGGTGGAGGAGGCCCCGGCGCCCGGGATTCCCGAGCGAGTGAGGAAACAACTTGCCGATGCGGCAAGGGACTTGTGCGCGTCCGTCGGCTACCGCTCCGCCGGGACAGTGGAGTTCGTGTACGACGCCGCCCGCGAGGAGGCGTACTTCCTGGAGGTCAACACCCGGCTCCAGGTGGAACATCCGGTCACGGAGGAGATCTACGGCGTCGACCTCGTCGCCTGGATGCTGCGCCTGGCCCGCGGTGAGCGGGACGTCGTACGGGACCCGGGCACGCCCCGCGGTCACGCCGTCGAGGCCCGTGTCTACGCCGAGGACCCCTCGCGCGAACACCGGCCCAGCGCGGGCCTTTTGACCCGGGTCGAGTTCCCGGGCGGGGTGCGGATCGACGGCTGGGTGGAGACAGGCACCGAGGTGACCACGGCGTACGACCCGATGCTCGCGAAGGTGATCGCGTACGGCACCGACCGGGCGCACGCGCTGCGCCGGCTCGACGAGGCGCTGGCCCGCACCCGGGTCGACGGCATCGAGACCAACCTCGGGCTGGTGCGGGCGGCGCTGGCGCACCGGGACTTCCGTTCCGCTACGCACTCGACGGCGACCCTCGCCGGGGTGAGCGATCCGACTCCGCGCATCGAGGTCGTGTCCGGCGGAACGCTCACCACGGTCCAGGACTGGCCGGGCCGCACCGGCTACTGGCACGTGGGCGTCCCTCCGTGCGGCCCGATGGACGACCGTTCGTTCCGGCTCGGCAACCGTGCCCTGGGCAACGACGAGGGCGCCCCCGGCCTCGAATGCACCCTCCAGGGACCGTCGTTGAGGTTCACGCACCCCACGACCGTCTGCGTGACCGGGGCCCCGGCGCCGGTCACGCTGGACGGCACACCGGTCGCCCGGTGGGAGCCGGTGACGGTACCGGCGGGTGCCGTACTGGCGGTCGGCGCCCCAGCAGAACACGGCCTGCGGACGTACGTGCTGTTCGCGGGCGGCGGCCTGGACGTGCCGCCGTTCCTCGGCAGCGCGGCCACCTTCACGCTGGGCAGGTTCGGCGGGCACGGGGGCCGCGCCCTGCGTACAGGCGACGTCCTGCACGGCGGGGCGGTAGCGGCTTCGGCGGCCCCGGTTCCACCCACCGACCGCCCGGAGTTCGCCCACACCTGGCGCATCGGCGCCGTCGAAGGCCCGCACGCTGCACCGGAGTTCTTCACCGAGGAGGACATCCACGACTTCTACGCCGCCGACTGGAAGGTCCACTTCAACTCGGCCCGCACGGGGGTACGACTGGTCGGCCCCAAGCCACGCTGGGCGCGCACCGACGGTGGTGAGGCGGGCCTGCACCCGTCCAACATCCACGACACGCCGTACTCCGTGGGCGCCGTCGACTACACGGGCGACATGCCGGTCCTGCTGGGCCCGGACGGCCCCTCGCTCGGCGGCTTCGTGTGCCCGGCGACCGTCCTCAGCTCGGAACGCTGGAAACTGGGCCAGCTGCGTCCCGGCGACACGGTCCGCTTCGCACCGGTGGACACAACTGGTGGGCAGCGGGCGGCGATTGTGGACGGCGGCGTACTGGCCCGGGACGGCGACATCACGTACCGCCGCAGCGGCGACGACAATCTGCTGGTCGAATTCGGGCCCATGCAGCTGGACTTGGCCCTCCGGATGCGCGTCCACGCCCTGATGGAGGCAGTGACGGAGCTGGACCTCGATGGGGTGACGGACCTGACGCCGGGCATCCGCTCCCTCCAGATCCAGGCGGACCCGGCCGTACTCTCCCAGTCCGAACTCCTCGCCGCCGTACGGGAGACGGCAACCGGCATGCCCCCGGCGGACCGGCTGTCGGTCCCCTCCCGCACGGTGCATCTCCCCCTCTCCTGGGACGACCCGGCGACCCGCGAGGCGATCGCCCGCTACATGGCGGGCGTCCGCGACGACGCCCCCTGGTGCCCGTGGAACATCGAGTTCATCCGCCGCGTGAACGGCCTCAACTCGGTCGACGACGTGTACCGCACGGTCTTCGAGGCGGAGTACCTCGTACTGGGCCTGGGAGACGTCTACCTGGGCGCCCCGGTGGCCACCCCGCTGGACCCCCGCCACCGCCTGGTGACGACGAAGTACAACCCGGCCCGTACCTGGACGGCGGAGAACTCCGTGGGCATCGGCGGCGCCTACCTCTGCGTGTACGGCATGGAGGGCCCCGGCGGCTACCAGTTCGTCGGCCGGACGACCCAGGTGTGGTCGGGCTGGCAGCAGCGCGGCGCGTTCGAACCGGGCTCACCGTGGCTGCTGCGGTTCTTCGACCGCATCAAGTGGTACGCGGTCGAGCCCGGCGAACTCCTCGACCTGCGCGCCGACATCACGTCGGGCCGCTTCGTCCCCCGCATCGAGGAGGGCGTCTTCTCCCTGGCGGAGTACGAGGAGTTCCTGACGGACAACGCCGGGTCGATCGCGGAGTTCCGCTCCCGCCAGGGCTCGGCCTTCTCGGCGGAACGGGACGCCTGGGAGGCGGCGGGCGAGTTCAGGAGGGAGGAGGCGGACGCGGGACCTCCGGCCCTCTCCCCGGAGGTGACGGTTCCGGCCGGAGGGCATCTGATCGAGGCCGAATTCGCTGCTTCGGTATGGCAGTTGAACGTGTCGACGGGCGACGAGGTGTCTGCGGGCCAGCCGCTCCTGGCCCTGGAGGCCATGAAGATGGAGTCCCGGATACACGCCCCGATAACAGGAGTGGTCCACGAGATCCTGACCAGGCCGGGCGCGCAGGTGGAGGCGGGCACGGCGCTGATAGTTCTGACTCCGGCCACCTGACATACGGCCGGTGCAGGTCCTCGCCCCCGCCGCCCCTACCCCGTCCCATCCTCGGGGGCTGCCGCCCCCAGACCCCCGCCACGGCCCTGAACGGGCCTTGTCCTCAAACGCCGGACTGGCTGGAGGTGCGGGCCCGGCGCTGGATATGTCAGCCCGGCCGGGGAAATCCAACCCCTCCGGCGTTTGAGGAGCGGGGGTCCGGGGGCGGAGCCCCCGAGGACGGGACAGGTAGGGGCGGCGGGGCACAAACCCCTCGCCCACCCGCAGCCTTCAGCACCACCCCAGCCCAGCCCAAGGAGCACCGATGTCGACCACCCTCACCCGAGTCCGTATGGCCTATGCCCGCATCGACGCCGTGGACCGCCCCGAGGTCTGGATCGACCTGCGCCCCCAGGCCGAGGCCGAGGCGGAAGCCGCCCGCATCGACAAACGCCTCGCCGCAGGCGACCACCTCCCCCTCGCCGGCAGACTCTTCGCCGCCAAGGGCAACATCGACGTCCAGGGCCTCCCGACCACCGCCGGCTGCCCCGCCTACGCCTACCACCCCGAGGCCGACGCCCCGGTCGTAGCCGGCCTCAAGAACGCCGGCGCCATCCTCCTCGGCACCACCAACCTCGACCAGTTCGCGACCGGCCTGGTCGGCACCCGCTCCCCCTACGGCCCCGTCCGCAACGCCCACGACCCCGGCCGCATCAGCGGCGGCTCAAGCTCCGGCTCGGCCACCGCCGTGGCGCTGGGCCTCGTCGACTTCGCCCTCGGCACCGACACCGCCGGCTCCGGCCGCGTCCCCGCCGCCTTCAACGGCATCGTCGGCCTCAAGCCCACCCGGGGCCTGGTCCCCACCACCGGCGTCGTCCCGGCCTGCGCCTCCCTCGACTGCGTGACCGTCTTCGCCCGTACGCTCCCCGAGGCCGAACAGGCACTCGCGCACATGACGTCCCCGTCCGCCCGCGCCCTCCCGCCCCTCCCCCAACGCGCCCCCGGCCCCTGGCACGTGGCGGTCCCGCCGCTCGCCCAACTCGGCGAACTCGACCCGGGCTGGGCACAGGCCTACGAGGCCGCGGTGGCCCGCCTCCGCGCCACGGGCGCCTCCGTGCACACGCTCGACCTCACCCCGTTCACCGAGGCCGCCGCGATGCTGTACCAGGGCGCGTTCGTCGCGGAGCGCTACACAGCGGTGGGCGCCTTTGTCGACAAGCTGCTCGCCGAGGGAGGTGACGCGGGCGCGACTCTCGACCCCACCGTCGCCGGCATCATCACCCGCGCCCGCGACATCCCCGCCCACCAGCTCTACGCCGACCAGGAGCGACTGGCCGCCCTGCGCATCCGCGCGCTCGCCGAACTGGCCGACTGCGACGCCCTGTTGCTGCCCACGGCACCCGGTCACCCCACCCTCGCCGAGGTCGCCGCCGCCCCGCTGGGCGCCAATGCCCGACTGGGCCGCTTCACCAACTCCACCAACCTGTTCGACCTGGCCGCGGTCGCCGTACCCGCGGGCGAGGTCGGCGGTCTTCCCTTCGGCGTGATGCTGATCGGCCCGGCGTTCACCGACGAACGGCTCGCCACGATCGCCCGTCTGGTGCAGCCCGAGGCCCGCCTCGCGGTGGTCGGAGCGCATCTCACGGGCCAGCCGTTGAACCCCCAACTCCTCACCCTGGGCGCCCGGTGGGAACGTACGACCACGACGGCCCCCGTCTACCGTCTGCACGCCCTTCCCACCGCTCCGCCGAAGCCTGGCCTCGTCCGCGTCGGCAAGGGTGAAGCCGGCGGTGCGGCCATCGAGGCGGAGGTGTGGCGCCTCCCCGCAGAAGGCCTCGGCCACTTCCTCGCCGCCCTCCCCCATCCGATGGCCTTGGGCCGCGTCGAACTCGCCGACGGCACCCACGTACCCGGCTTCCTGTGCGAACCGGCCGCCCTGGAAGGCGCCGAGGACATCACGACGTACGGCGGCTGGCGTGCGTACCTGAACGACCGCCCCTGACCACCACGGGGCCCCGGCCACCCGCTCGCAGCCCTCCCTCGGATCCACGGGAGAGCGGCGGCACAGGCGCACCCCGACGGTGCGCGGTCCCGGGCCCGACCCGCGACTCCACCGGGTGCCTGCAAGCGGCCACGGAGAACCCGCACGCACCCACCCGCCAGGCCGAACCGCCCCCCGCCGAACCGCCGCCGGGGACTACCCCACCGACGAGTAGGCCACAACCCCCCGCAGCAGCCCCTCCACGGCCTTGCGGGCGTTCTTGGCGACCGTCGATCCCTCGCCGCCGGAGACCGGCGCCGCAGCCGAGATCTGTCCGAGGACGTCGATGACCTGCTTGCACCACCGCACGAAGTCGCCCGCCGGCATCTCCGCCTCGCGCAGCACCTCGTCGAGGCCTTTGCCGGAAGCCCACTCGTAGGCCGCCCACGCGAAGCCGAGGTCGGGCTCCCGCTGGCCGACGCCCTCGCTCTGGGTGATCCGGAACTCCTCCTCCAGCGCGTCGAGGCGGCCCCAGATGCGGACCATCTCGCCGAGCGCGGCCTTGGCCTTGCCGGACGGCAACTTCGGTGCCATGGCGTCGTCGCCGACCCGGGACTCGTACACCAACGCCGAGACGCACGCCGCGAGTTCGGCGGGCGCCAGCCCGTCCCACACGCCGGCCCGCAGGCATTCACTCGTCAGCAGGTCCAGCTCGCCATAGAGCCGGGCGAGCCGTTTGCCGTGCTCGGTCACCTCGTCCGCGCGCAGATAGTCCAGCTCGGTGAGCAGGGCGACGATGCGGTCGAACGTCCGGGCGATGGTGTTCGTGCGGCCCTCGATGCGCCGTTCCAGCTGCGAGGTGTCGCGCAGCAGCCGGTAGTAGCGCTCGGCCCAACGGGCGTGGTCCTCGCGGTCGTTGCAGCCGTGGCAGGCATGGGCCCGGATCGCGGTGCGCAGCCGGGCGATCTCACGGTCGTCGGCCGCCTGGGACCGCTGCTTGCGGGCCCGCTCGGGCGGGATGTGCCCGGCCTTGGTGCGCAGCGCGGAGGCCAGGTCGCGGCGGGACTGCGGCGACCTCGGGTTGAAGGACTTCGGGACCCGCATCCGCTCCAGCGGCTCGACGGGCACGGGGAAGTCCATGGACGCGAGCCGCTTCACCTGCCGCTCGGCCGTCAGCACCAGCGGGCGCGGTCCGTCGTGGTGCTCGAAGCCGCGGTGGCCGTTGGACCGGCCGGCGGGCAGCCCCGGGTCGAGGACGAGCGCGAGGCCCGCGTACTTGCCCGTGGGGACGTGGATGATGTCACCGGGCTTGAGCTTCTCCAGCGCGACGGCGGCCTCGGCACGCCGTTGGGCGGCACCCTGCCGGGCCAGGTCGGTCTCCCGGTCCTTGAGCTCGCGGCGCAGCCGCGCGTACTCCTCGAAGTCGCCCAGGTGGCAGGTCATGGACTCCTTGTAGCCGTCCAGACCTTCCTCGTTGCGCTGCACCTGCCGGGAGATCCCGACGACCGACTTGTCGGCCTGGAACTGGGCGAACGAGGTCTCCAGCAACTCGCGCGAGCGGTGCCGTCCGAACTGGTCCACGAGGTTGACCGCCATGTTGTACGACGGCTTGAAGCTGGAGCGCAGCGGGTACGTGCGCGTGCCGGCCAGTCCCGCCAGGTGGTCGGGGCTCATACCACGCTGCCACAGCACGACGGCGTGACCCTCGACGTCGATTCCGCGGCGGCCGGCGCGGCCGGTGAGCTGGGTGTACTCGCCCGGGGTGATGTCGGCGTGCTGTTCGCCGTTCCACTTGACGAGCTTCTCCAGCACGACCGAGCGGGCCGGCATGTTGATGCCGAGCGCGAGGGTCTCGGTGGCGAAGACGGCCTTCACGAGCCCTTGCACGAAGAGTTCCTCGACGACCTCCTTGAACGTGGGCAGCATGCCCGCGTGGTGGGCGGCGATGCCTCGTTCCAGGCCCTCCAGCCATTCGTAGTACCCGAGGACGTGGAGGTCCTCGGTGGGGATGGAGGCGGTGCGCTCCTCGACGAGGGCGCGCACCCGTTCCCGCGCCTCGTCGTCGTTCAGCCGCAGTCCCGCGTACAGGCACTGCTGTACGGCGGCCTCGCACGCCGCGCGGCTGAAGATGAACGTGATGGCGGGCAACAGGCCCTCGGAATCGAGCCGTTCGATGACTTCGGGCCGCCCCGGCGTCCACACGCGTGAGCGGGACCGGCGCTCCCGCTCACGGTCGGCCTCGCGCATGGCACGCCCACGTCTGCGGTCCTGGAAGGAGGGCCGCTGGGCCTCCATCCGCGCGAGCCGGGTGAGGTCTGGGTTGACGGCCTTCCTGCTGCCCTCGCCCTCCTCGAAGAGGTCGTACATCCGGCGTCCGGCGAGCACGTGCTGGAACAGGGGCACGGGCCGGTGCTCGGAGACGATCACCTGGGTGTCGCCGCGCACGGTGTCGAGCCAGTCGCCGAACTCCTCGGCGTTGGACACGGTCGCCGACAGCGAAACGAGGGTGACCGACTCGGGGAGGTGGATGATCACCTCCTCCCACACGGCGCCACGGAAGCGGTCGGAGAGGTAGTGCACCTCGTCCATGACCACATAGCCGAGGCCCAGGAGGGTCCGCGAGCCCGCGTACAGCATGTTCCGCAGCACCTCGGTGGTCATCACGACCACCGGGGCATCGGAGTTGACGCTGTTGTCGCCGGTGAGCAGGCCGACCTTGTCCGCGCCGTAACGACGGCACAGGTCCGAGTACTTCTGGTTCGACAGGGCCTTGATGGGTGTCGTGTAGAAGCACTTCTTGCCCTGCCGGAGGGCAAGATGGACGGCGAATTCGCCGACGATCGTCTTGCCCGATCCGGTGGGGGCGGCCACCAGCACGCCCTTCCCCGCTTCGAGCGCCTGGCAGGCCTCGATCTGGAAGGGGTCGAGGCCGAAGTCGTACATCTCGCGGAAGGACGCGAGCGCGGTGGCCTGCTCGACAGCGCGCTTACGTGCTGCCGCATACCGCTCGGCCGGTGAGAGATCCTCTGTCATCGTGCTTTCGAGACTACCGGCCCCCACTGACAACAGGACGATCATTATCCGGATCGCTGCCTGTACGCGGAAGCGGCCGGGTGCGCCGGGCGGGCGCACCCGGCCGCTT
>NZ_JAVFVX010000330.1:0-1040 GCF_033441795.1 Streptomyces sp. ADMS
AGGTCTTTCACCTCCGCTCGAAACACAGCGCCTCACGGCGCACCCACGACCTCCGGCACTCGACCGCGACCCTGCTCCTGGAACAGGGCGTCGAACTCGTCGTCATCAAAGAACTCCTCGGCCACGCCCACATCGGAGTCACCGCCGGCGTCTACGCCCACGTCCGCCTCCGCCTCCAGCGCCAAGCCATCGACACCCTCGGCGACGCCCTCAGCCCCACTGGCGACGCCCCCGACGACCCACCCGCCACAGCCGTCGTCCGCTGACGTTGCCGTCACCGTTGCCGTCAAGACCCCCAGAAGCCCCGCCGGAGTGTAATCCGGCGGGGCTTCTGGGGGACCATATTAATGATCCGACTCTGGCAATCCGAGTCCGTCGCGGTGAGCCCGCGCAAGGGCACTCTCTTCGAAGCCAATTTTCCCTTCACTGGCAATACGAAGGAGAGCGGTTCTCATGGATGCGTAATCAACATGCGGCGGCACGTCGATTGCCCACAAAGATCCGGTTGCATCAATCTCCCAGGGACAATCAAAGGTGCGGAGCGTGGCGTCGACTTCTCCTTCCGCGCCGTCGCCTTTGATGATGACGCGGACCGCCGAATGACCGGACTCAGAAACGAACTCCTCGAACACGAACTCCCTGCGCTCGTGATCAGCCCTGACCCGCACGATATCCCCGAAGGCAACACCCTTCACGTAGAAGGGGGTGTTCCGAACCTGAACCTCCATCTTCACGGAAGTCTTCCCAGTCCAGAGCCGCTCCGCAGACGCACGAGCCCAGTGGGCTGTATCTTCAGGGAGGTCGAAGGCTACCTTGTACAGCCTCTCAGGCTTACCCTCCGACGCTGACTCACCGCCGCTAGGGTTCGAGGAACTCTCTGTGCTCATCGTCCCACTCTTCCATAGTCTTCGTGGACTTATCTCTGTTGCATCGACGGCAGGCCACGGCACCATTATGCTCGCCGCCGTGCCCACCACTGGCCCTCGTACTACAGCCTCAGATCTTGAGGTTGTGATCGGTTCTGTTCGGGTTGTCGCCAG
>NZ_JAVFVX010000331.1:0-1031 GCF_033441795.1 Streptomyces sp. ADMS
CGGCCGGACGGGCCGATTCCGGCCGTAACGCGAGGGCCCCCGGCGGGAGTTGGTAGATGTGTGAGCAAAAACCAGCCCGCCGAGGACACTCAGGAAGTTGTCTACCAGGTCCGCCTCCCGCTGTCGAAGCGGACCATCAGCCTCGTCGCCGACCTGATACGCCGGCGCCGGAACCAGATGCGCTCGCCCTGGCGCAAGGCCGAACCCGGCCGGCAGGCCGTCATCGTGCTCGCTGTCCTGCGCCACGACCAGCGCCTGGCCGACATGGCCGGCGGCAACGGTGTCGGGGAGTCCACCGTCCGCCGCTGGGTGAAGGAAGTCGTCAAGCTGCTGGCCGCCCGCGCCCCGCGCCTGGACCGGGCGTTGAAGAAGATCGCCCGCAGCGGCGGGGTCGTGGTCCTCCTCGACGGCACCCTGATCCGCACCCACCGCCGCACCGGGAAGGACGACCGGAAGAACTACTCAGGCAAGCACAAGGCCCATGGCCTGCTGTTTCTCGCGCTGACCGACGAGAAGGGCAACCTGATCTGGATCTCCGCGGCCAAGCCCGGCCGGTCCAGCGAGATCACCACCGCCCGCCACAACAAGATCACCGGACACCTGCGGGAAGCCGGCCTCGGCGCCCTGGCCGACCTCGGCTTCGTCGGCCTCGACGACAAACCCGACGACGACCCGGTGATCATCACCGGCCGCAAGGCCACCCGCAACCACCAGCTGACCGCTGCCGAGAAGGAGACGAACCGCCTGGTCAGCCGCGAACGCGCCGCCAACGAACACGGCTTCGCGAACCTCAAGTCATGGCGGACCCTGACCAAGCTCCGCACCGACACCCGGCAGGCCACCACACTCCTGCGAGCCCTGCTCGTCCTGGCGAACAGCGAAGTACAGCGGTGACGAGACGGGCGGACGATCTCGCCCCGACGATCATGCCGCCTACCAGCGTGAGGACCTCACCGGTGGATCACGCCAGCCCCACTGCCGAGTAGCCGAGGGGAATCTCACCCCTCGGCTCTCACAGAACCGTGCGTAAT
>NZ_JAVFVX010000332.1:0-1031 GCF_033441795.1 Streptomyces sp. ADMS
GAAACGGGCTGGTCGCAAGGCCAGAACCGCGCCTCAGGCCGACCTTACAAGCGGATGCGGCGGAGGCCGGCCTTGCGGAGGAGCGTGATGAAGGCGCGGGTGAGGTTGGTCGGGTCGATCGGTCGGCCCTGCGCAGTGGTGAACACGTGCCCGTTGTGCAGCCACGTCGTGCCCGCGGCCTCGCGCTCACGCTGCTGCTGCTCGTGGTGGAGCTTCAGCGACTGGACGCAGCGGATGGGAAGGGCGATGCGGCGCTCGGAGGCCCGTGTCTTGGTGGGCATAGTGGTGAGCCCGCCTGCGGCGGTGCGCTGAAGGGTGCAGCGGATGGCGGCGGTGCCTGTGTCGAGGTTGAGGTCTTCCCAGCGGAGGCCGAGGAGTTCGCCCTTGCGGAGTCCGGTGTGGAGTGCGAGTTCGAACAGGGCGTGCAGCCGGTGTCCGCGCGTGGCGGTGAGGAGTTGGCGGGCTTCGTCGGTGGTGAGGGGTTCGAAGCGGCGGGGGCGGGGTGTGCCGGTGCGGACGTTGCGGGCGACGTTGCGCGGGATCTCTTCCTCGCGGACGGCGTGCTCCAGGGCGGATTTGAGCACGGAGTGGATGTACGCCAGCGTCAGCGGGGAGAGCCGCTTGGAGCAGCACGATCCGGCGGTGCAGCAACGGGGCTCATCACGGCCCGTATCGATGCCTCGCGCGCAGCACTGGCAGGTGGTGCGGAGTTGGTTGAGCCAGGTGCGGACGTCCTTGGCGGAGAGTTTGGCGAGCTTCTTCTTGCCGAGGCCGGGGGCGAGGTATCGGTTGATGCAGGTGGTGTAGCGGGTGTGGGTGTTCTCGCGGAGCTGGTGGACGGCGACGGCCTCCAGCCAGTACGTCAGGTGGGCAGCCACGCTGCCCTGCGCGGACGGAGCGGGGACGCCGCGGTTGCTGGCGGCGATCTTCTCGGTGAGCTTGGCGAGGGCTTCCTTCCGGGTGGTGCCGTAGACGTGGATGCGCTTGCGGGTGTTGCCGGGGGCGAGGACGTATCCGGCGGCTTCCCAGCG
>NZ_JAVFVX010000333.1:0-1020 GCF_033441795.1 Streptomyces sp. ADMS
GCCTGGTGGAGGCGGATCGCGTGCTCGGTCACGCTGCGGTGGATCGCTCCCTCCAGCACCATCCGGCCGTACACCGGGGCGTGCTTGGGGC
This sequence comes from Streptomyces sp. ADMS, assembly GCF_033441795.1. NCBI lineage: Bacteria > Bacillati > Actinomycetota > Actinomycetes > Kitasatosporales > Streptomycetaceae > Streptomyces > Streptomyces sp. ADMS. The sequence continues at coordinate 92 of NZ_JAVFVX010000333.1, forward strand.
GCGGGCAGGCCGAGATGAGGATGTGGGCGTATGCCGCGGTCAGCCCCCGGACGTGGTGGCTGGCCTCGTAGACCGCGTCGGTCACCCAGGACAGCGGCACGGGTTCCTTGGTCGCCAGGGCGGGGTGGCCGTCGGTCCGGAGTTTGCGCAGGGCGGCGAACAGCGCCTGGTGAACCGGGCGGTAGAAGTGATTCGGTGCGAGCCAGTCGAGGTGCGCGAGCTGGCCGGGGTCGAGCAGCACCGAGCCGAGCACCGCCTGCTCGGCACTCAGCAGCGGGTTCATCGCTGCCGCCCAGGGTGGGGAGTCGGTGGATCGTCCTGCTGGGAGCGGAGATCTGCGATGGCCTGGTCGGCGGCGGCCATCGCGGCGGCGAAGCGGTCCAGCTCGCCGGCGAACGTCGGATCGGTGGCGAGGATCGAGCCGGAACCGGTGCCCAGCCACCACTGGCCGCCACGCCGGACGACCGGTGACCGGGCGAGGCGTTCGGAGCGCGCCAGGGGGGAGGACGGACTGCGCAAGGACACGAGGGGACTCCTGAACAGGTAGAGGGGGAGAGCCAGGCCGTGACGTCGACATCGGCCTGGACGGGGGCGCCGAAGCGGCAGGACCAGGGCGAGCAGCCGTCCGGCTCGCCGTTCTCCAGTTCGGCGTCCGACAGCGCGTCGAAGCGCTCATGCCGACAGCCCGAAGTCGTCGTGGCCCAGGGACTTGGCGAGGGCTCGCTCGGTGATGGTCTTCGTCGCGCGGGCCGAGGCCGGACCCACCACCTTGGCGGAGGGCTCCTTGTACCAAGGCCGCAGGTCGAGCATCGCCACCCGGATACCGGTGGCGAGCAGCAGCGCCTTGCCCTTCGGGAGCGCGCGGATCGCGTCGGGGGGCAGGATCCGCTCGGTGCGCATGCTCACCGAGGTGGACTTGCCGCCGTCGC
>NZ_JAVFVX010000334.1:0-1017 GCF_033441795.1 Streptomyces sp. ADMS
CCTAGCGATCACGCCGCACGGTCGGCGAACCGCCCACACCCTGCTGAATAGCTACGGTCGATCGTTTGCGTCTGCCATACCGCTTCAGCACTCGGGAACTGTGCGAAGCGATAGCGGAGCTTCGCGGGAAGCCCATCATCCTTAAGCCCCTGAGCACGCTCGGCACGATCGACGCACCGTGCGGAATACGCCTGGAGACGCCAGAGTCCGACCTCCTCTTCTACGAGGAGGGGACCTCAATTCATCACCAGCGGCACATCCTCACGCACGAGCTGTGCCACGTGTACTGCGACCATCCCGGAAGCCTTGAGGTCGACGCCTCCACGGCGCGTGCCCTCGGGGTAAATCCCACACTGGTGATGCGCATGTCGGGACGTACGAGCTATTCCACGGCAGACGAACGCGAAGCGGAGATGATGGCGACCATAATTCGCCAGCGCATCTACCGAGAACGCGAATCCCCTCCCCGTCAGCCCGAAAAGGGATCAGATAGCTGGGACGCACTCTTCGCGCAGCCCATCAAGAAAGGCCGGTTCCGTTCACGATGAATGCCCTTTTCCTTGGGATGGCCGGCCTCCTAGCAGCGGCTGCCGGCTACTGGGTCTTCGGCCGGGGCACCCCTCGTCCTGCCGGAACGTGGGCCATGGGTGCCCTCCTCGCCTCCTTCGCTCTGGCCTTCGCCTCCTACGCGCCGCTGTTCGAGAATGCGGTCGAGGAGGTCGTGCCGCATGTGGGCCGGCTGCTGAGCAACTCCGCCTCTCTGGCGGCTGCCACCTCTGTCCTGGCCGTCTCCTTCCAGGTCAACCTGGAACCTGCGGAAGCGCGGCGGCGAATCCGCTTGCGCATCGTCCTTCTCGCTGCCTCCGTCTTCGGCATGACGGTGCTGCTCACGTTTGAGCAGATGACGCACCGCTCGTCGCAGGTGTACGCGCTCTACCTGCTCCTTTTCATCTCCTACCTGAGCTTCGCCATCGTCGACTTCCTGCGGCAGGCCCTGCGGCAGTCGAAGTCGACCCG
>NZ_JAVFVX010000335.1:0-1016 GCF_033441795.1 Streptomyces sp. ADMS
CGGCGAGGGTTACGACACGTCAGGCACCGTGCGTCCCGCAGAGGGGCAGCACACGGTGGACCCGCACGACGCGAAACTGCACGAAGCGGTGCTGCCGTTCGCGCTGTGCAACGACGCCCGCCTCACCCCGGACGGCATCATCGGAGACCCCACCGAGGCCGCCCTGCTCGTGCTCACCGCCAAAGCGGGTCTCCACGCCGAACTGAGCACCCGCACACCCCGTACCGGTGAGATCCCCTTCGATCCGGCCGCCAAGTACATGGCCACCTTCCACACCGACGCAGACGGCCACATCCGCGTCCACGCCAAAGGAGGCGTCGACGTCCTCCTGGACCGCTGCACCCACGTCCTGACCGAACACGGAGCCGCGCCCCTCGACGCAGAGCGGCGCCGTGAGGTCACCAACACCGCCCAGCGGATGGCCGGCCAGGGTCTGCGTGTCCTCGGGGCGGCCACCGCCACCACCCACGAAACGCACCCGCGAGAGGCGGCAGGGCTGACCCTGACCGCGATCGCCGGGATCGCCGATCCGCCCCGCCCCCAGGCCCGTGATGCCGTCGCCCTCGCCCAGGCCGCCGGTGTCAGCGTCAAAATGGTCACCGGGGACCATGCCGACACCGCCGCAGCCATCGCCCGCGAACTCGGCATCACCGGCGAGGTCGTCTCCGGTACCGAACTGGCCCGGATGAGCGAACAGGATCTCGCGGACCGCATCGAGGACGTCGGCGTCTTCGCCCGCGTCGCCCCCGAACACAAGGTGACCATCGTCCGCGCGCTCTCCAAGAAGGGCCACATCGTGGCCATGACCGGAGACGGCGTCAACGACGCCGCAGCCCTGCGCGCCGCCCACATCGGCGTCGCCATGGGCATCACCGGCACCGACGTGGCCAAAGAAGCCGCCGACATGGTCCTCACCGACGACGACTTCTCCACCATCGTCCGCGCCGTCCGCGAAGGCCGTTCCATCTACGACAACATCGTCACCTTCGTCCGCTTCCAGCTGTCCACCAACATCG
>NZ_JAVFVX010000336.1:0-1016 GCF_033441795.1 Streptomyces sp. ADMS
TCACGCGGAACGCGGCCGGATCGGCGGCCAGGAGCTCGCCGAACGCGGTGTCGAACACGGTGAGGATCTCCTCGCCGCGGTGCTCGGCGCTGAGCTGCGGAACCGACATCGCTGGGTGCCTCCTGGTGCAGGTGGTGCAAGACGAATGGGGCCGGACGGACCGCCCGGCGGGACGGATCACTCCGTCGCCCCTCCAACGTCCGAAGGTACGCCGGAGTGCCCGTGACCCACCCACGAAGGTACGGGGGAGACACCTCCCGCTGTCAGTGCCGAGGCATAGACTTCGTCGCTGTCCCCCCAGACTGCCCGCAGCCTGTCGCCGAGTGTTTTCCATGGAGGCCACGCCGTGTCAAAGCCGCCGTTCACGCACCTGCACGTCCACACCCAGTACTCGCTGCTGGACGGTGCCGCGCGGCTCAAGGACATGTTCAACGCGTGCAACGAGATGGGCATGACCCATATCGCCATGTCCGACCACGGCAACCTCCACGGGGCTTACGACTTCTTCCACACCGCCAAGAAGGCGGGGGTCACGCCGATCATCGGCATCGAGGCGTATGTGGCGCCCGAGTCGCGGCGCAACAAGCGCAAGATCCGGTGGGGCCAGCCGCACCAGAAGCGCGACGACGTGTCCGGTTCGGGTGGTTACACGCACAAGACGATCTGGGCGGCCAACGCGACGGGCCTGCACAACCTCTTCCGGCTCTCCTCGGACGCGTACGCCGAGGGCTGGCTGCAGAAGTGGCCGCGCATGGACAAGGAGACCATCTCCCAGTGGTCCGAGGGGCTCATCGCCTCCACCGGCTGCCCGTCCGGTGAACTCCAGACCCGGCTGCGGCTGGGCCAGTTCGACGAGGCGCTGAAGGCGGCCTCCGAGTACCAGGACATCTTCGGCAAGAACCGGTACTTCCTGGAGCTGATGGACCACGGCATCGAGATCGAACACCGGGTCCGCGACGGACTCCTGGAGATCGGCAAGAAGCTCGGCATCCCGCCCCTGGTGACGAACGACTCGC
>NZ_JAVFVX010000337.1:0-1002 GCF_033441795.1 Streptomyces sp. ADMS
GGACAAGGCGGGGCGGGGCGCGCGGCGCTCTTCTGCTGGTCATCGGGGCAGCTCCTGTTCCGGGAAGGGGGCGGCAGACGAGGTCAGGCCGAGCATCGGGTGCGCGGCGACCGGGGCGGCGGGGCGCTGGCAGGTGGTTCGGACGTCGCGCCGGCGGAGGGCGCGGTCCGCTGAGTGGCGGCGTGCGGGGAGGAGGCGCGGGCGGCTCGGCGCCGGTCCACTTCCGGGTTCTGGACGGCGGGCGGCTTGGTGTCCGCGACCGCGTCGCTGCCGAGGACATCGCTGAGCAGTTCCCTGGACCGCAGGGCAGGTACCTCGTCGCGGTACTTGGGGTCGCTGAGTTCCGCAGGGAACGCGGCGATCATGTCCTCGGCGACCTCCAACTCCTCCTGGACGTCCCGCAACAGGCGGGTGGCGGCGGCCAGCCGTGTCCACGTCTCGAAGGTCGGGTTGTGGTGCGGGTTCTCGAAGGTCAGACGGGCTCGGGTCCAGTCGGCCGCTGCAGCCACGAGTTCGGTCAGCTGCGGGAGGGCCCCGACCAGGGCTCCGTTGACCTCCTCGATGATTCCGGCGACCTCATGGGGAGTTGCTGTCTCGGTGAGCCGGGCGATCATCCCGGGGACGGAGTACGGGTCGGCCGACGGGTGGGGTAGGTGTCGGACTTGCAGGGGCGCGTCGGAGCCGGACGCCTCGCCGCCGTAGGCAAGCCGGATGTTGTGCTGCATCGCGGCGCCGATGGCCTCGCCGATGCTCGGGTAGAACTCGGGCACTGTTCCTCCTCGGTCGTGGTGCTGGACGGTGCCGGGTAAATGGGGAGCACGCGCAGTGCGTGCTCCCCACCTGGATGGATAGGCCCCTCGGCCCTTGGCCGGCCTGAAGGCGGACGAGCTGGCCACAGCGTCAGTGGCCCGCATGAGGTAGGTGCGCGCCAGCCCGACGGAGGGAGCACGGGAGGAGAGCATCGGGATCACCGGGTCCGAGGACTGGGGACCTGCGGCGGAC
>NZ_JAVFVX010000338.1:0-997 GCF_033441795.1 Streptomyces sp. ADMS
AGCATGTGGTTGTACCGGCGGTTGATCAGCCGGTACGTCACTTCCTCGACCCACTCGGACGCCTTGGCCGCGCCGAGGTCGTCGATGATCAGCAGCGGGCACCTGCTGACGGCCGCCAGATCCCGCTCGCTGTCGACTCCCTGCCGGGGGCGCAGGTCGGCGTACAGGTCGGCGGCGGCGGTCGCGCGCCAGCGCACGCCCACTCCAGTCTTCACCAGCTGTCGGACCGCGCCGTACGCCTGGTGGGTCTTGCCCGCGCCGACCACCCCGGCCATCAGCAGGCTCGGGCCGGTGGTGACCTGCCGCCGGGCTCCGATGCTCGGGGCGACGGCCTGTTGGGCGACGTCCCGGGCCCAGTCCAGGACCTGCGGGTGGTCGGCGACCGCGCCCTGGTAGCGCGGAGGCATCGCGGCCAACAGGGCGTCCAGCGGGGAGAAGCGCTCGGGCTCGTCGGCCAGGGCGGCGACGGCGGCCGGGTCGATGTTGCGGGCGGCCAGGATCCGGGCCATCCGGTCCAGGGTGCCTGCGCCGCCGAGGGTCTGCGGGTCGCGGGTGTGGGTGCGCATCACAGCTCCTCGGCGTAGGCGGCGGCAGCGTCGACCGGGTTGGTCCACGCCTGGTGAGCGGGCACGGTAGGCCGGATTCCCGGCCGCGCCAAACCGGCCGATCGTGCGTTCATCGCGTCGTTGACCAGGCTCGGCAGGCGGCTGGGGTGGCCCTGGATCTCCACGAAACGCCGCAGTCCGGCGCGGACGTGCTCCGGGGCGATGCCCTCACCGAGGAGCTTCTTGGCCATGCGACCGAGGTGTCCGAGCACGTCGCTGGGCGGTCGCTCGTCGCACGCGGCGACGTACTCGCCAATCAGGTCATTGGCCGAGACGGTGGCGACGGGCGCTGTGCGCCCCGTAGGGAATGAAGATCCAGGATCCAAGATCCTAGATCCAGGCGCCGAGCCCTCTCCGAGGTTTCGGGGAGGCTTCGGGGAGCCCTCCGGGAA
>NZ_JAVFVX010000339.1:0-994 GCF_033441795.1 Streptomyces sp. ADMS
GGACAAGGCGGGGCGGGGCGCGCGGCGCTCTTCTGCTGGTCATCGGGGCAGCTCCGGTTCGGGGGAGGGGGCGGTGATCGAGGTCATCGGATGCGCGGCGACCGGGGCGGCGGCGCGGTGGCCGGTGGTTCGGACATCGCGTCGGCGGAGGGCGTGGCCCGCCGGGTGGCGGCGTGCGGGGAGAAGGCGCGGGCGGCTCGCTGCCGGTCCGCTTCCGGGTTCTGGGCGTCGGCCGGTTTGGTGTCCACGACCGCGTCGTCGCCGAGGGCGTCGCTGAGCAGTTCCCGGGTCCGCAGGACAGGCACTTCGTCGCGGTACTTGGGGTCGCTGAGTTCCGCAGGACACGCGGCGACCATGTCCTCGGCGACCTTCAGCTCCTCCTGGACGTCCCGCAACAGGCGGGTGGCGGCGGCCAGCCGTGTCCACGTATCGAAGGTCGGGTTGTGGTGCGGGTTCTCGAAGGTCAGGCGTGCCCGGGTCCAGTCGGCTGCCGCAGCTACGAGTTCGGTCAGTTGCGGGAGGGCCCCGACCAGGGCGTTGTTGACCTCCTCGATGAATCCGGCAACCTCGCTGGGCGTTGCCGTCTCCGTGAGACGGGCGATCATCCCAGGGATGGAGTGCGGGTCGGCAGACGGGTGCGGCAGAGCGCGGACCCGTAGTGGGGTGTCAGATACGGGCAGTGGGTCGTCGTAGGCCAGCCGGATGTTGTGCTGCATCGCGGCGGCGACGGCCTCGCCGATGCTCGGGTAGGACTCGGGCACTGTTCCTCCTCGGTCGTGGTGCTGGATCGGTGCCGGGTAAGTGGGGAGCACGCGCAGTGCGTGCTCCCCACTTGGATGGATAGGCCCCTCGGCCCTTGGCCGGTCTGATGGCGGACACGCTGGCCAGAGTGCCGGTGGCCCGCATGAGGTAAGTGCGTGCCAGCCCGATGCAGGGAGTACGGGAGGAGAGCATCGGGATCACCGGGTCCGAGGACTGGGGACCTGCGGCGGAC
>NZ_JAVFVX010000033.1:0-10511 GCF_033441795.1 Streptomyces sp. ADMS
GGCGTGAGGGAACCCGCCCCCGCATCCCCGGACCACGGACACGATCCGTGCCGCCAGGACGCGGAGCGAACGCGGGCAACCAGAACGGCCCAACACCGTCCGGGGCGTTCGGCCGAGCACGAGACCTGGCAACAGGCCTCACTCCCGCTCAGTCTCTGGGAACGGTTCTTCCGGTTCACGGCGGGATTCCGCCACTGAACGAAGGAGTCCGCCGGGACCCAGGCAGGCGACTTGGGTTCGGTGGACGTTTCCGGTTCTCGACCGGGAAGACCAGGAAATTCTTCGTCGTCGCCCAGCACGGCGCGCCGGATCCGGCCGCGTGGACGCGCTGCGGGCCGTCCTGGACCGGAACCTGCGCCGGTTGTAGGTCACGCGCGGTCCAGTCTGCCGCCGGTGTTGCGCACCGGCGGCAGACTGGACCGCGTGACTCCCCGCGATGTACGGCTACTTGCTCGCGGCGAAGCGCATCAGGGCGAGTTCGTCGCCCTGTTTGATCTTCCCCGTCGTGTTGATCACTTCGAGCTTCCAGGCGGTGCCGGACCGGACGGCCTTGGCGACGGCGCAGCCGTTGTCCGTGGTGAGCATGCTGGGCCAGATGTCGGCGACCTGCTGGGTGCTGCCGCCGCTCGCGTCGTACACCTTGAAGCTGACGTTGCGCGCCTTCTGGAAGGAACTGCCCTTCTTGTAGGCGGCGGCGACGAACACGATCGAGGTGATGTGGGGCGGGATCTTCGCGAACTCGACCGTGACGGTCTCGTCGTCGCCGTCCCCGTGGCCGGTCTGGTTGTCGCCGCTGTGGAGCAGGGAGCCGTTGCCGATGGGGTCGAGCGAGTCGAGGCCCGCCAGGCGCACCGGGTCGCCGTCGTGCAGGGCGATGGCGATCAGGTCGAGGTCGGTGCCGGTCTTGCGGCGGAGTTTGCCCATCACTCCGCCGCTCGCACCGGAGGTGGGGTCCCAGGAGGCCCCGATGGACAGATGGGTCACCCCGTCCAGGTCCGCCGGGCCGTCTTCCTTCGTGAGAGTAATCATGGGCCCATACTGCCTGGGCCATCACCGAGGTCCCAGACAGGCCCGCGATGACGGCCAGGGACTCCCGGGCCACCGTTCCCAACAGGTCCTTGCCGCAGAACTGCTCGCGCTGGTCGAGTCGGAGGACCACGAGCGGTTCGACGACGTGTACTACCGCATCGCCGCACCCTCACCCTCGTGTCCCCGTCGGGCCCCGTTGCAGAGTTCCTTCTGCACATTCAGGGTGGCCAGGCCTGGTTCCGCTGGAGCGACGAACCCTTTGCCGGACCCTGGGGCGCCAGAGCCCCACCCCAAGATCAACAGGAACAAAACCCTCCACATCCCGTCGAAAATTGAGCCCTTCCGCTCTACAACCCTCGATCTGGTCCAGAAGTCTCTGTGCGTGAGCCATGACGTTCTACGGTGTTCGCGGGTTTGCCGTGACTACTGCTGGGCAAGCGCCCGCCGTTCCGCTGCCGGCCGCTGCTGCCGTTTTCGGGCCGCAGACGACTGTCGGCGGGCGGGTTTTCCGATGGGGGAGATCAGGTGTCGATGCAAGGCGCGGACAGTGGACCGCCGATTCGGGGGCGGGGCCTGGGCGGGACGCAGCAGGTGATCCCGTCACCGCGGCAGCCTCTCCCGCTCGCCACGACCGAGCACACGACCAAGCCGGCAGGGACGACGAAGAACCCCACCCGGACGACGGCCAGGCACGCCGCCATCCCGGGCCGTGGTGACCGTCGGCTCTACGCCATCGACGGGCTCCGCCTGCTCGCCGCCCTCGTCGTGGCCCTGCACCACTACGCCGGAACCTGGCGGACCGACCAGCCGGACAACCTCATCTGGGGCCGGCCGGTGTCCGACATCATGCCGACCTGGTTCCGGTTCTCCGCCTACGGCTGGATCGGCGTCGAGATCTTCTTCGTGATCAGCGGCTTCGTCATCTGTATGTCGTGCTGGGGGCGCACCCCGCGGCAGTTCTTCACCTCCCGCGTGATCCGGCTCTACCCGGCGTACTGGTTCGCCATCATCTTCACCTCGGCGTGCCTCGTCGCCATGCCCGGTGTGTGGAAGCAGCACCGGCCGCGCGAAGTGCTGCTCAACTTCACGATGCTGCAGTCCGGTTCCCGCGTCTCGAACGTCGACGGCGTGTACTGGACCCTCTGGTCGGAACTCCGCTTCTACCTGCTCTTCATGGCCGTCGTCGTGACCGGGCTGACGTACCGCAAGGTCGTCGTGTTCTGCTGTCTCTGGGGCGCCGCATCGATGATCGCGCCGGCCGCCGGCTTCCGCCCGGCGACACTGATCATCAACCCGGAGGGCTCCTGGTACTTCATCGCCGGTCTCGCCCTCTACCTCATGCACCGCTTCGGCCAGGACCTGCTGCTCTGGGGAATACTCGGCCTGTCGTGGCTGATGGGCCAACTGGAGCTGGGGCACCGGATCGACACGATCGAGAAGGTCTCCAGCTGGCGCGGCAGCGTGCTGATCTTCACCCTGTTCCTGCTCGTCATGGTCGCCATCGCCCTCGGCTACACCGACCGCATCCGCTGGAAGTGGCTGGTCACGGCGGGCGCTCTGACGTACCCCTTCTACCTGATGCACTACCTCGTCGGTACGACGATCATCAGCCGCCTGCGCGACACCATGGACGCCCGGCTCCTGGTCGTCTCCGTGATCGCCGGCTTCCTGGTGCTGAGCTGGCTGGTGCACAAGTTCGTGGAAGCGCCCCTGGCGAGGCTGCTCAAGCGCGGACTGGACACGTCGTTCGCGCGGCTGCGCAACGCCTCGTCCATGTCCTGACCGCCGGCCGCCCCCTCCGCCGAAACCCCGGGTCACCCTCCTGGCCCGGGGTTTCCTCCTGCCAGGCACCGTTCAACCCATATGCACAGCAAGGGCGTTGACCCGCCCCGGGCGCACCAGCAGAATGAGCCCGCGCGTTCATGAGAGCGCTCTCAATCCAGCAGAGGAGACCCATGAACGGCAGGTCCGACAACCCCCACAACCCCCACAGCCCCGGTCCCTCCGACCCGGAAGGCACACCACGCCCCGCGCTCAGCCGCCGTACGCTCCTCGGCGCCGCCGGCCTCGGTGCCGCAGCGCTCACCGCGGCGGGCTCGGGCGCGGCAGGCGCCGCCACCGCCAACTCCGCTGCGGCCTCCGGGAGTTCCGCCCAGCGTCGAGCCCACTCCTTCCTCGCCGCCGCCATGGACGCCTACCCCGACCACGGCGACGTCCGCCTCACCCAGAGCTACACCGACCAGGCGGGCCTGTTCAGCACGGCGTTCACCTACGACAACGCCCTCGCGATACTCGCCCACCTCTCCGCCTGCACCGGGCCGGGCCGGCGCCGGGCCGTCGCCCTCGGGGACGCCCTGCTGTACGCGCAGGCCCACGACCCGGTGTACGACGACGGCAGGCTCCGGCAGGCCTACAACGTCGGGCCGTACGTCTTCTTCGACGGCGTCGCCCAGCCCGACGGATTCGTGCGGGCCGACGGCACCGCCAACGTCGGCACGCAGTTCGGGTTCACCGGTACCGCCGTGGGCGACATGGCCTGGGCCGGTATCGCCCTCAGCGCCCTCGCCCGCCGGACCGGGAAGCGCCGCTTCCTCGACGGTGCCGTGCGGATCGGCACCTGGATCGAGGTGAACGGCAGCACCGAACAGCCCCTGGGCGGCTACAAGTTCGGAGTCGACGGCGCGAACGCGAAACTGCCGTTCAGCTCGACCGAGCACAACACCGACCTGGTCTGCCTCTTCGGACGGCTCGCCCTGCTCACCGGGGACCCGGTGTGGCGGGAACGGCGGGCGAGGGCGCGGGCGTTCGTCGAGAAGATGTGGGAGCCCACCGCCGGGTCCGGGGGCTTCTTCTACACCGGCACCAACGACGGCGTGACCGTCAACAGGTCCCCGATCCCCGAGGACACCCAGACCTGGACCCACCTCGCCCTCAACTCCCGCCGGTACTCAGGCTCCTTGGACTGGGCCGCCGCAGAACTGGCCGTCCTGGACCGGGCCGACCGCACCAACAGCACGGTGCCCGCGGGTCAGTCGTACGAGGGGGTCACCTTCAGCTCCGCGAGCCTGGTGGCGAACGAGGACGCCCCCATCGCCGAGTTCCAGCCCAGGCCCAACCGCAACGGTGTCTGGTTCGAGGGGACCGCGCACCTCGCCCTCGCCCTCCGGGACCGCGCCGGACGTGGCGACGAGGCCCGCGCCCATCGTCTGGTCGCCTCGATCGAGCGGGCCCAGGAACTCCTCGGCACCGGCCAGACCGTCGGCGGCAGGGCCCTGCCCGGGCGCGCCGGAGTCGTCTCGGCGACCAGCCCCCTCGACACCGGCTTCGGCTTCGGCTACTACTCGTACCGCCACACGGGCGCGACCGCCTGGTACCTGCTGGCGGCCGCCCGCGCGAACCCCTTGCGGGCCTGACCCCCTATTTGGGGGACCTGAACGCGCCCCGGAACAAAGGAGCTTCGCCCCGCGCCGTCCCGTGCATCCGCAGCGCGTGACTCACCAGGGCGTGGTTCGCATGTACAGCCTTCCGGGCGGGCCCGAAGCCCGGGGCGCCGAACGCGCAGGGGTTGACCCGTTGTTTCTTCATCCGCGCCCTGACGACCGGTTCGCCCTCGGCGACGGCGATGTGCTCCCGGTGGTACCGCGTGTGCCGGAAGGTTTCGAGGCACGCGTAGAACGCCGCCGGCCCCTCCCGCCCGGCGCGCAGCATCTCCGCGGTGATGACCCGCCACCCAACAGGGCGAACGCGTCTTCGCCGCAGACCTGGTCCTGCGTGACCCGGGCGCCTGAACGGGAGGTGCGCCGCACGGCCAACGCGCGGCGCACCTGCCGGAGTTGAGCCCGGACCCGCAGACCGTCAGGCGGTGGCCGCAGCCGCCGCCCTCCCCGCCTGTCGTCCCGAGAACAGGCACCCGCCGAGGAACGTGCCCTCCAGCGACCGGTACCCGTGGACCCCGCCGCCGCCGAAGCCCGCGACCTCACCGGCCGCGTACAGACCGGGAACCGGGGTGCCGGTGGCGTCGAGGACGCGGCCCGACAGGTCGGTCTGGAGGCCGCCGAGTGTCTTGCGGGTGAGGATGTTGAGGCGTACGGCGATCAGCGGTCCGGCGGAGGAGTCCAGGATCTTGTGGGCGGACGCCGTACGGCTGAGGACGTCACCGGGGTAGGAGAGGGCGTTGCGGATACCCATGACCTGGAGGTCCTTGCTGTACGCGTTGTCCATCTCGCGGTCCCGCGCCTCGATCTGGCGCTGGAGCGAGGCCAGGTCGATCAGGCTCGTGCCGGTCAGCTTGTTCATGCCCCGGACCAGCTCGGACAGCGTCTCGGACACGACGAAGTCCTCGCCGTACTTCTTGAACCGCTCCAGCGGCTCCGGGGTCTGCCAGACGCGCGAGAGCAGCATCCAGATGTCCTTGTTGGTCAGATCCGGGTTCTGTTCGGATCCGGAGAGCGCGAACTCCTTCGCGAGGATCTTCTGGGTCGTCACGAACCAGGAGTAGTCGTATCCCGTGTCCGTGATCGACTTGAGGGTGTGGAGGGTGTCGTACCCCGGCATGTCGGGTGCGGAGAACCTCTTGCCCGTCGCGTCGAACCACATCGAGGACGGGCCGGGCAGGATGCGGATGCCGTGGCCCGCCCAGATCGGGTCGTAGTTCTTCAGACCCTCCGTGTAGTGCCACATCCGGTCCGGGTTGACGATCCGGCCGCCCGCCTTCTCGGTGATCCCGAGCATCCGCCCGTCCACGTGCGCGGGCACGCCCGTGATCATCGACTTGGGCGCGGTGCCCATCCGGGCCGGCCAGTTCTGCCGTACGAGATCGTGGTTGGCGCCGATACCGCCTGACGTCACGATCACCACGTCCGCGCTCAGCTCGAAGCTCCCGACCACCGTCCGCGAACTGGCTTTGCCCCGCGCGGCGGTGCTCGCTTCGAGAACCGCGCCCCGTACGCCGGTGACGGTGCCGTTCGTCCGGATCAACTCGTCCACGCGATGGCGGTGCTTGAACGTCACGAGCCCGTCCGCCACCGCCGCCCGCACCTTCTTCTCGAACGGTTCCACTACGGCGGGACCCGTGCCCCAGGTGACGTGGAAGCGCGGTACGGAGTTGCCGTGGCCGTCCGCGAGGCCGCCGCCGCGCTCCGCCCAGCCGACCATCGGGAACCACTGCATTCCCAGGCCCGCCAGCCAGGACCGCTTCTCGCCGGACGCGAAGTCGACGTACGACTCGGCCCACTTGTAGGCCCAGTGGTCCTGGCCGAGCGGGTCGTCGATGTCCCGGTCGAAGCCGGCCGTGCCCAGCCAGTCCTGCCAGGCCAGGTCCTTCGAGTCCTTGACGCCCATCAGGCGCTGCTCGGCGGAGTCCACGAAGAACAACCCGCCGAAGGACCAGAACGCCTGGCCGCCGAGGTTGGACTCCGGTTCCTGGTCTAGGAGCAGCACCTTGCGGCCCGCAGCCGCGAGTTCGGCCGTGGCCACCAGCCCGGCCAGACCGTGGCCCACGACGATCGCGTCGGCTGTCGTGGCCGCCGCCGAGGCCGCGAAGGCCGTACCCGTCTGGGTCAGGGCCGTGGCGGCGACCGCGCCACCGGCCAGCGTCAGCGCCCGTCGCCGGCTGACCGGGTCAGTCAAGTGCTCCATGGGGGTGCCTTCCGGGAGGGGGAGATGCGGCGGACGCGGGCGCAGCTGCGGAAGCGAGTGCGCATGCGCGTGCGCGTGGGGGGTCCGCGTGAAGGGGTGTGTTTCTGGCGAGCCTGGAGTTACCGTCGGTAGCGCCCAGGGAATCAGGTCGGCACGACAGCGCGATAGTGGCCGGGAGCCAACGCGTCCACCCCTCCGTTGTGTCCCGGCGACGACACCGCACCGACGCGGAAGGGGTAGGCCCATGACGGTCCTCACCGACGCCACCGACGCCACCGAGCGGCCCGAGCGCGAAACCGTCGCCGAAGTGCTGCGCGCCATGGCCGCGGACGCGGGCGTCCAGGGCGAGCTCGTGCACGCGGCCCGGACGCACTCTCCCGAGGTGGCCCGGCTCGCGGAGGCGGAAACCCTCTGGCACGTCACCGCCATGATCAACGCGGCAGGCGCCTGGCTGGGCGGCGCGGACCTCGGCGAGCGGGACGCCCTGGGGGGCGGCTCCCTCATGGGGGACACCGGTACGGGGAACACTCGTACGGGAGACGCCGGTATAGGGGACAGCGACGAACAGGGCATCGACGCACAGGACTTCGCCGCCGCCCTGCTGCTCGGCGCCGACCGCGCCGGTCAGGGCGTGCCGATGACCGCCGTACTGCGCGGAGTCCAGGCCGCCCACACTCGCGCCGTCGAGATCACCGTCGACCGCTGCCGCCTGGCCGGGGTGCCCGACTCCGCGCTGCTCACCGCCGTCCTGCGGCTCAAGGAGTATGGCGACGCCCTGCAGCGGCACGTCGTCCACGGGTATCGCGCCGCCGAGTGGGACACCCCGCGCGCGCTGGGCGAGACCCGGGCGCGACTGCTCCGCCGGCTCCTCGTCGAAGGCGAACCGCCGCCCACCGCCGAGGAGTTGACGCGAGCCGGGCTGCGCCAGGGCGTCGTACGTCACCTCCTGGTCGCAGACCCGGGCGACGACCCCGCCCGCACCCGGAGTCTGGCCCACCGTCTGGCCGCCCTGCGCGGCTGCCTCTTCGGCATGCTCGACGGACGGCTGGTGGGCCTGTATCCACGGCTGCCGGCGGGTGAGGAGATCGCGGACGGGGAGGGGGAGGGGGAGGGGAAAGTCGGGAGCGGTCCGGAGGACGGGGGTGCGCTCGTCGTGGTCTCACCGGCCGTACCTCTGGACGACCTCCGGGCCGCGTACGGCCTCTGCGTCCGCGCCCTGGACCTCGGCGGAGGACCGGCACCGGGACCGTACGGGCGCCACGGTGTGTTCGAACTCACCGAGCTGGCCGCCGAGATCGCTCTCGCCGACCAGCCGCTGCTGGGCGCCTGGCTCAGCGCCCGCCTCCTCGCGGACCTTGATCCCCGGGACGACTTCCACCGCCAGATCGCGGTGACCGCACTCACGTTTCTCGATCACGGTCGCCGTCTCGACCGGACGGCGGCTACCCTGTTCACCCACCCCAACACCATTCGCTATCGCCTCGCCCGGCTCCAGCAGCTCACCGGCGAGTCCCTGGCGGACGATCTGCCAGGCGTCGTCTCCGGGCCGCTGGGTAGCTTGCACTGGTGGTGGGCGCTGCGAACGTGGCTGGGGTACGGCTCCGGCGGAAAGCCGTAGGGTGTTATGCAGAAGAGACGTACTTAATGCGTACTTAATACATCCTTACTGTAAACAGATAGCATCCGACCGCGATGGTGGGGCGTCGGCGGCCGGAACGAGGTGGGTCTGGTGAGTGGCATGGCGGTGGAGCCGCGTATCGCGGTGGCCGTGGTGACCATGGGGAACCGGCCCGCCGCGCTGAACGCGCTGCTGGAGTCGATTGCCAAGCAGGACCTCTCCCCCGACCGCATCGTGCTGGTCGGCAACGGCTGTCCGCTGCCCGAACTGCCCGGGCTCTCCGGCGAGGTCACCACCATCGAGGTCGACGAGAACCTCGGCTGCCCGGGTGGCCGCAATGTGGCCCTGGCCCGGCTGCGTGAGTTCGGCGACATCGACGTCGTGGTCGACCTCGACGACGACGGCCTGCTGATCGACCCCGATGTGCTCGGCCGCGTAAGGGACTTGTACGCCGCCGACCCCCGGCTCGGCATCGTCGGCTTCCGTATCGCCGACGAGAACGGCGTGACCCAGCGCCGGCACGTCCCCCGGCCCGGCGCGGGCGACCCGATGCTCGGCGGATACGTCACCCAGTTCCTCGGCGGCGGCCACGCCCTGCGCATGTCGATGCTCGACGAGACCGGCGACTGGCCCGCCGACTTCTTCTTCGCGCACGAGGAGACCGACCTCGCCTGGCGGGCCGTCGACGCCGACTGGAAGATCCTCTACGAACCGCGTCTCCTGCTGCGCCACCCCAGCACCTCGCCCGCCCGGCACGCCATCTACCACCGGGTCACGGCCCGCAACCGGGTCTGGCTGGTCCGCCGCAGGCTGCCGCTGCCGCTGATCCCGGTTCACCTGGGCGTCTGGATCGCGATCACCGTTCTGCGGGCCCGCTCCACGGCCGCGCTGCGGGCCTGGTTCGGCGGCTTCGTGGAGGGCCTGCGCGAACCGGCCGGAGAACGCCGCCCGATGCGGTGGCGAACGGTGTGGACGCTGACCAGGCTGGGCCGCCCGCCGATTCTCTGAACCCCGGGGGCAGGCATCCGATACGCGATATGAGGGCCCCGGCCGTCACCTCTGGCGACCGGGGCCCTCTCGCGTATCCGGATCCGGTCGCGACGGCGACACTCCCCCGAGCTGCGCGTCGTACGCGCGCGCCCTCGGACCGGCTCCGTTGAGGTGATCACATCAGGCCACACCAACAGATCGCTAACATGGACCTCCGGCAAGCGGACGAGACGGCAGTGGGGCGAGGACATGCGGTGCGGTCTGCGGTTCGGGCTGCTGGGTGCGCCTGTCCTGTACGACGACAGCGCCCCCAACGGCCGTACGGGGGACGCAATCCAGCCGATGCAGCCGATGCAGCCGATGCAGCCGATGCAGCCGATCCAGTCGATCGGCAGCGGCAAGGTACGGACGCTGCTCGCCGCCCTGCTCCTCGAACCCGGCCGGGTCGTCCCGGTCGAGGCGCTCAAGGACGCGCTGTGGGGCGGGGCGCCGCCGGCGTCCGCACAGGCATCGCTGCACAACCATGTGACCAGGCTGCGCCGGCTCCTCGACGATCCGGAGCGCCTGCGAGCCGTGCCGCCCGGCTATCTGCTGAGGGTCGGCCCAGGCGAGTTGGACGTGCACGTCTTCCAGGCGCACGTCCAACGGGCGCGGGCCGCCCACGCCAACCAGGACTGGCCGCGCGTCCTGACCGAGTGCGCGTCGGCCCTCGCCCTGTGGCGCGGCACCCCGCTGGCCGGCCTTCCGCCCGAGACCGTCGGATACGCGTTCACCCAGCGCCTTGAGGAGGCCCGTCTGCTCCTGCTGGAGTGGCGGTACGACGCCGAGCTGTACGTCGGCGGCCCCCGACTCGCCGCCCTGGTACCGGAGTTGACGGCGTTGGCCGCCGAACACCCGCTGCGCGAGTCCTACCACCGCCAACTGATGCTCGCCCTCCACCGCACCGGCCGCCGTGCCGAGTCCCTCGCCGTCCACCGCGACCTGCGCAACCGTCTGCTGGAGGAGCTGGGCGTCGAACCGGGGGAGGCGGTGCGAGCAGCGCATGTGGAGATACTGAGGACACCCGCCGACCTCCCGGTCCCCTACATCCCCACACAGCCGACATCGGGCTCAACCCCACGACCAACTCCCACGCCCACGCCGCGATCCGGGGCGGCGCCGGGATCGGCTTCCGCGCAGGCGTCGGGTTCCGTCCCTGCTCCGGGGTCTGCGTCCATCCTGCGGGCTGTGTCCGTGC
>NZ_JAVFVX010000033.1:10611-11785 GCF_033441795.1 Streptomyces sp. ADMS
GTCCATCCCGCGACCTGCGTCTGCGCCGGGTTCCGGGCCCACTTCGCGATCTGCGTCGGCGCCGGGACCGGCTCGGGCGTCCGCGCCGCGTTCCGCCCCCGCCTCTCGACCCGCGCCGGCATCAGTGCCGCCCCGCGTGCCCCGCCCCGCCCAACTGCCGCCTCCCCCGGCCCACTTCACCGGCCGGACCTCCGTCGCCGATGCCCTGAGCCGGGCCCTCGCCCCGGAGCGCCGCCTCGGGGCCGACGTCACGGCTGTCGCCCCCGTGGTGGTGATCCACGGCATGCCCGGTGTGGGCAAGAGTGCCCTGGCGCTGCACGTCGCCCACGCCCTCCGGGACCGCTTCCCCGACGGCCAGCTGTACGTCGACCTGCATGGCACCACCCCCGGCGCGCCCCCGCTCGCCCCGGCCCACGCCCTCAACTCCCTGCTTCGCGGCCTGGGCGCCGAGCCCCTCCGCATCCCCGAACACCCCGACGCGGCAGCCGCGTTACTCCGCTCCCTCCTCGCTCCGACCCGCACGCTGCTGGTTCTGGACGACGCCGAACGCGCCGCTCAGGTAAGGCCGTTGCTCCCGGCGGGCCCCCGCTGCGCCGTGATCGTCACCAGCCGCTCCCCGCTCACCGCGCTCGACGGCGTCCACCGTGCCCCCCTCACCCCCCTGACCGGCGGCGAGAGCGCCGAGTTGCTGCGCGCGGTCTCCGGGTGGGACGGCCTCGACGACGCCCACCCCCTCGTCGAACTCACCGGCCGCCTCCCGCTCGCCCTGCGCGCGGTCGCCGCCCGGCTGGCCGCCCGCCGCGCGCTCACTCCGGATCTGCTCGCCCACCAACTGGCCGCAGCGGAAAGCAGGTTGCCGCATCTGGAGTACGACGACCTGAGCGTCCGCCGCTCCCTTGCCGCCGCCTACGACGCGCTGAACGCCTCCGTCCGCGAGGCCGACCGCGACGCGGCCCTCGCCCTGCGCCGCATCGGCACCCTGGACCTCCCCACATACGACGTTCCGCTCCTGGCCCGCCTCACCGCCGCCGACGAACGCCGCGCCGAGGCAGCCCTGGACCGCCTGGTCGGCGTAGCCCTCCTGGAGGAGACGGGGTACGGCCACTACGCGCCCCACGACCTGGTCAGGGACTACGCCCGCGAACTGGCCGTGGCCGAGAGGGCGAGTGAAGCC
>NZ_JAVFVX010000033.1:11885-75795 GCF_033441795.1 Streptomyces sp. ADMS
CAGGGTTGACGCGCGTCACTTGGCGTCGGCATAACACTCCACCACCGCCGTACTGAACGGAAACCGCACCGGCGTCTGACCGAACGTCAGCCGCCCCGCCAGTTCCGCCGCCTCCCGGATCGCCGCCACGACCGTCTCCGCCTCCTCCTCGGGACAGTGCACGATCACCTCGTCGTGCTGGAAGAAGACCAACTCGGCCGCCATCCCCGCACAGCTCCGGCGCAGCGCGGCGAGCAGCAGCAGCGTCCAGTCGGCGGCGCTGCCCTGGACGACGAAGTTGCGCGCGAAGCGGCCCCGGGCACGGGAGTTGGAGGAGGCGTATCCGGGCACCCACTCCTGTGTCCCCGTGCCTCCCGCGCCCCCGGCCTGCTCGGCGCCCTCGTCCTCCGCCAGGGGGATGCCGGCCTCCTCCACCGCGTCGTCGTCGGTCCGCACGGCCGGGGGACAGGTGCGCCCCAGCCAGGTCCGCACGAGCCGCCCCTCCTCTCCCGCGCGGGCGGCCTCGTCCACGTACGCGACCGCTTTCGGGAACCGGCGTCTGAGCGCGGCGAGGTTCTTGAGGCCGTCCCCGGAGGTCTGCCCGTACACCGCGCCCAGCACGGCGAGCTTGGCCTGCTCCCGGTCGCCCGAGAACGCGCGGTCGGAGACGGACTGGTACAGGTCGCTCTCCCGCCCCGCGACCTCCATCAGCCCCGGGTCGCGCGAGATCGCGGCGAGGACCCGCGGCTCCATCTGGTCGGCGTCGGCGACGACGAGCCGCCACCCCGGGTCGGCGACCACGGCCCGCCGGATCACCTTGGGGATCTGCAGCCCGCCCCCGCCGTTGGTGACCCAGCGCCCGGTGACGGTCCCGCCCGCGAGGAACTCGGGCCTGAACCGCCCGTCCCGCACCCAGTCATGGAGCCAGGACCAGCCGTGCGCGACCCAGATGCGGTACAGCCTCTTGTACTCGACGAGAGGCTTCACGGCCGGATGGTCGATGCTCTCGATCTCCCATCTCCGCGTGGACCGCACCTTGATCCCGGCCTGCGCGAAGGCCTTGACGACATCGGCGGGCAGATCGGGCCGCACCCGGCGCCCGAACGCCGCCGACACCTCGTCCGCCAGCTCGGCGAGCCGCCGGGGCTCACCACCGCCCGCGTACCGCTCGCCCAGCAGTTCGTGGAGCACCTCGCGATGGACGTCCGCGCGCCAGGGCAGCCCCGCCGTGTTCATCTCGGCGGCCACCAGCATCCCCGCCGACTCGGCGGCCGTCAGCAGCCGCATCCGGTCCGGGTGCGCGGTCGCGTCGTGCCGCCGCTGCTGGTCGGCGTACACCTCGACGAGGTCCGTCAGTGGCAGATGGACGCTCTGGGGCTCGAAGAGCGGCGACTGCGCGCCGGGCTCGGCGGACCGCTGCGGCGGATCCGGCGGTACGGGACCACCGCGCAGCCGGGCGAGGGCCGCCGCCGCGGAACGAGGCTCGCCGAGCCGCCCCTCATGCCCGAGCAGGAGCGTCTCGGCGTCCTCGACGTCGTAGCACCGCTCGACTCGCACCCCCGTGGCGAGCAGCCGCGGATAGACCTCGGCGGTGGACCGCCACACCCATCGGGTGACCTCCGGCCGGCCACGGACGGCGGCGCAGAGATCCCCCTCCCGCAGCACCGGCCCGGCGGGCAGCCCGTCCGGACCGAGGGGGGCGATCTCCACGCCACCGTCCTCGGCCGGAGCGAGCGCCCACCGCTCGGCCGTGTCCGCCATGACTGCCATGTCCGCAGTGTGGCAGGAGGGTCTGACAACGCCCTGGACCAGCGCTTTCAGCCCTGTTCCTCGAACTCCACCCTGATCTTGGCGAGGGTCGCGGTGACGTTCTCCTCCGTTGCCGCCTTGGTGAGGCCGAGGCCGGACAGGACCCCCTCGCCGTTCTCGAACTCCAGCAGGGCTAGCAGGATGTGCTCGGTACCGACGTGGTTGTGACCCAGGCGCAGGGCCTCGCGGAAGGTGAGCTCCAGGACCTTCTTGGCGTCGGAGCCGTACGGGACGAGTTCCGGTACCTCCTCGGCTGCGGGCGGCAGTGCGGTGGTGGCGGCCTGGCGGACGGTGTCGAGCAGGACACCCTGTGCGGTGATCGCCCTGGCTGCCAGGGCCTCCGGTTCGGCGAGCAGACCGAGGACCAGGTGCGCGGGGCGGCCCTCGGGGTTGCGGGCGGCGATGGCCTCGTTGTGGGCGGCCATCACCGTGTTGCGGGCGCGCGGGGTGAACCGCTCGAAGCCCTGGCTGGGGTCGAGGTCGACGGACTCCTTGGGCACGAACCGCTTCTGCGCGGCCTGCCGGGTGACGCCCATGCTCCTGCCGATGTCGGTCCAGGAGGCACCGGAACGCCGGGCCTGGTCCACGAAGTGTCCGATCAGATGGTCGGCAACCTCCCCGAGGTGATCAGCGGCGATCACCGCGTCCTGGAGCTGGTCGAGGGCGTCGGTGTGCACTTTCTTGATGGCCTCGATGAGGTCGTCGAGACGTACGGAGGCCCGGACGGGCTGATTGGTCGTCATGTGTCAACCGTAGGTTGGCAGTAAAGGGACTGTCAACCTCAAGTTGACGGTTGCGGGTGGTGGCATGAAACGATCGACGGGTGACCAGTAGCGCGCCCCCTTCATTCGGCACCGTCGAACGCGCCTTCGAGGCCGCCCTGTACGCCGACACGGACACGGCCCTGGACGCGGGCGCGTCCCTGCTCGCCGCCGACCCGGCCGCGGACGCCGAACTCGCCCGGCGCGGCGAGGAGTTCGTGGCGTCGGCATGGCGCCGAGGCTGGCAGCCGGCCGACGTCGCACGCCTCGTACGGCGCGAGCTGGACGACGTACACGTACGCCAGGTGTCGACGCTGATCACCGCCCAGGCCCCGAAAGACCGAGCCAGGGGCTCCCGCTGGACGGACCAGCTGAAGGACCTCGCGGCAACCCCCGCCCCGCCCCGCACGGACCGCTTCACGCACGCGACGGCGGTCCTGGAGCTGTACCGGCTGCTGCTGACCCTGCCGGCGTTGGAACCTCTGGAGGACCAACCGGCAAAGGCGGGGGAGGGGGCCCGCCCGGAGTCCCGCATGCTGCCCCGTATCCGCGCGCTGCTGGCGAAGGCGGAGGCGACCGGGTTCCCGGAGGAGGCGGAGGCGCTGAGCGCGAAGGCCCAGGAACTGATGGCCCGGCACAGCATCGACGAGGCCCTGCTCGCGGCCGGCGCCCCTGCGGCCGACGCCCCGCGCGCGTGCCGCCTGGGTGTTGACGCCCCGTACGAGGAGGCGAAAGCGGTCCTGCTCCACGCGGTGGCCGACGCGAACCGCTGCCGGGCGGTGTGGAACGAGGCTCTCGGCTTCTCCACGGTGGTGGGCTTCGAACCGGACCTGGAGGCGGTGGAACTCCTCTACACGTCCCTGCTGGTACAGGCGACGGCGGCGATGACAAAGGCGGAGGCGGCCCAGCGGGCAAAGGGCCGCAACCGGACCAAGACCTTCCGCCAGTCCTTCCTGGCGGCCTACGCCCACAAAATGGGCACCCGCCTGGCGTCGACGGCGGCAGCACAGACGGCTGAAGCGGCGGCAACGGGGAGCACCGCTCCCCTGCTCCCGGTCCTGGCCACCCGGGATCTGGCGGTCACGGCCCACCTGGACCAGATGTTCCCCACAACGACGACAACCCGCCTACGGGGCGTGACGGACGAGGCAGGCTGGGCAGAGGGCACGGCAGCGGCAGACAGGGCAGCCCTGCACGCTCACACCCGCCTGCCGGGCACGTAGGGCAACCAGCCCACCCCACCTCCGCCCGCGGACCCGGCACGCGCCGACCGCGCGGTTCCCCGCGTCCCTGAAGGGCGTTCCGGCGGGCCGAGGGTTCATGGGAGCGGGCGCCGCAGTCGGCCGGAGTTCGCGGGCACCGACTGGCCGACTGGGCCCGTGCGTGTGGCTGCGGGCCCGGCGCGCGCCGACCGCGCGGTTCCCCGCGCCCCTGAAGGGGAGCCCCAGCCGGCCGGAGTTCGCAGGCGCCCGACGGCTACTCGCCGATCCTCTGCCGCCGCAGCTGCGGGCATGCGTGCCGCCAGGGGCGGTGGCTGTCCCGCCGGGAGCGGCACCCCGTGCGGCGCCGGGCCGCGCGACCCACCCCGCGGGCAGGACACCGGGCGGTGCCATGCGGCCTCCGTCAGCCACCAACCCCGCGCAAGCGCCCCCGGCGAATCAGGACCCCAGCCCCGCCGTGGGCAACCCCGACGGCAGCTGCCCGCCCTCCGACTTCGTGTACGTCTCCGTACCGAGCCCGCTCTCCCACGTGATCGTCATCGACGTCCTGTCGACGGAGTCGACCATCCCCTGGGCCCGGTCCTCGCTCCCGTCCGAGCAGGTGAGGCGGACCATCTGCATCCCCGCCTCCTTGCCCGCCGTACCGCTGCACACGGTCCCCCCGGTGGCGAACAGCCCGGCCTTCGCCCCGGTGACCACCAGCGCCACGGCACTGCCCTTGCCGGTGGTCAGCCAGCTGCCCGCCAACGCGCTGTCCGCAGTGGGCGAACCGCTGCTGCCGTCGCCGCCGCCCGCGTCGGAGGGCGACGGCGAGGAGGGTGAGGCCGACGAGTCCGTACCGCCACTCGCCGACCCGTCGTCGGACCCCCCGTCACCACTGCACCCGGCAAGCAGCAGCACGCCGGCCACCCCGACCGCCGAGGCCAAACCAGCCCTGCGCGCCAGCACGCGCGCGTACGTCACCGAAGTCACCGGAAGCTCCCAAGCAGTAGCCGTTACGACCGCCCGACACGACCGCAGAAAGCTACCAGGAGGACTTGCGCACCCCGGGAAGGAACCCGGCATGAGCCTGTTCCCGCAGGCCGACCCGGGACAGTCCGAACGTGCGGAAGTACCCGCGCGGCCGCCCGTCCATCTGGTCCCGGTTGCGCACGCGCGTGGCGCTCGCGTCCCGCGGCTGCCGTTCCAGCTCCCGCCGCGCCGCCGCCCGCTCCGCATCCGTCGAAGCCGGCCGCCGGAGGATCTCCTTGAGCTCGGCCCGCCGCTGCGCGTACCGGGCGACGATCTCCTGCCGCTTCTCGTTCTTCGCGATCTTGCTCTTCTTCGCCATGTCGCCGAACCCCCCTCAGACCTTGACCCCACGGGCCCGGATCCGGGCCACCGCCGCCTCGACGCCGATCGTGTCGACGGTCTTGATCCCCTTCGTGCTCAGCCGGAGCCGAACGTTCCTGCCCTCACTGGGCAGCCAGTACCGCTTGGACTGGATGTTGGGGTTGAAGCGACGGGACGTACGCCGGTGCGAGTGGCTGATGTTGTTGCCGAAGCCCGGCTGGGCGCCGGTCAGCATGCAGTGGGCGGACAAGGTGACGCACCTCTCTCGGTCAGGTTATGCAAATGGAAGTCGTTTTCAGTAAGATACCAGCATGGCTCGCAACGAACTCCGGCCGGTCATCAAGCTCCGGTCCACGGCCGGGACCGGCTACACGTACGTCACCCGCAAGAACCGCCGCAACGACCCGGACCGTATGACCCTGCGCAAGTACGACCCGGTCGCCGGCCGGCACGCCGACTTCCGAGAGGAGCGCTGATCAACCGCCATGCGTGAAGGAATCCACCCGGCGTACGGGCCCGTCGTCTTCCGTGACCGGGCCGCGAACCACGCCTTTCTCACCCAGTCCACGATGACCAGCGAGAAGACGATCGACTGGGAGGACGGCAACACCTACCCCGTCGTCGACGTCGAGATCTCGAACATCAGCCACCCCTTCTACACCGGCACGGCCCGCGTTCTGGACACGGCCGGCCGCGTGGAGCGCTTCGAGCGCCGGTACGGCAAGAAGGACTGAGGAGCCCACACGTGCAGGTGCATGAGCATGAGCTCTCCGTGGCGATCGTCGGCGGACTGCACGCCGACGCCCGCAAGGCAGCCGTCGCACGGCTGCTCGCCGACGTGCCGGGCAGCGTCGCACTCCACCACGACCTCGCCACAGCGGCTGCCGGCACGGTCGTCCGCACCGTCAGCGACGCCGGCGGCATCCTCTGCGCGGGCGAGGCGCCCCTGGTCAACGACTGTGCGTGCTGTGCCCTGCGCGAGGATCTCGTCCCGGAGCTGCGGCGGCTCGCGGACGCCGGGCTGACCCGGCTGGCGATCGTCGAACTGTGGGACTCCGTCGAGCCCAAGGCGATGGCCGAGGTGGTGACGGCCGGCGGCCTCACGGTCACCGGCGTCATCACCGCCGTCGACCCGGCGCTGCTGCTGCCGTACCTGGGCAACGGCGACGACCTGGCCGAAGGCGGCCTCGCCGCCGCGGCCACCGACCAGCGCACGGTCGCGGACACCTTCGCCCGCCAGCTTGAGTACGCCACCGTCCTCGCCCTCGTCGACTCCCCGGAAGCCGACGACGAGGACCGCGAGCTGCTCGCGCAGCTCCACCCGACAGCCCGCCAAGTCCCCGTCACGGGCGGCCACCCAGGGGACTTGGCGGGCGCGGCCGGCGCGGCCGCGGCTGCACCCGCGGGAGCAGGCGCGGCGGCGGCCGAGACGGCGAAGGCGACCGCACTCCCGCCCCTCGCCTCCGCCGCCCTCGCCGGATTCGACGTCGAGGCCGCCGCCGCTGCCCAGCACCCGGCGTCCGCGCTGCTGCCCGCCGAGGCCGACGCGCACGGCGTGTCCACCCTCGTGTGGCACCGTCACCGCCCCTTCCACCCGGAGCGGCTGTACGAGGCGCTGGAGGACCTGACCTGCGCCGCCGCGCGCAGCCGGGGCCGGTTCTGGCTCGCCGACCATCCGGACACGTTGCTCCACTGGGACGCGGCGGGCGGCGCGCTGTGCGTGGAGAGCGCGGGCCCCTGGCTCGCCTCGCTCCCGGACGCGGCCTGGGACATGGTCCCGCCCGTACGCCGGGCCGCCGCCGCCCTTGACTGGCACCCCGAGCACGGTGACTGCTGCCAGCACCTGGTGTTCACGTCCCCCGGCCTCGACCGCGACGGGCTCGAACATCTCCTGGAGTCCTGCCTGCTCACCGACGCCGAGTACGCCGGCGGCCGCGCCGCCTGGAAACGCCTGCCGCCCGCCTTCGACACCCTCCTGGAGGTCTGACCCGTAATGGCCCGCAAGATCGAACGCAAGCCCCTCAAGTCCCGCCCCAACCCGCTGGACGCGGCGAAGATCACGTACATCGACTACAAGGACACGGACCTGCTGCGGAAGTTCGTCTCCGACCGGGGCAAGATCCGCAGCCGCCGGGTCACCCGCGTCTCGGCCCAGCAGCAGCGCCTGCTCGCCCGCGCGATCAAGAACGCCCGGGAGATGGCACTGCTGCCGTACGTGTCCCGGTAGCCGCCGCGACCTGAGCGACCTGTCCGCGCGCCCCCGCCGTGCCCCACCCCGCACCCCCGTCTCCGTAGGTCACAGGAGGCGGGGGTGCGGGCGTGCGGGGGAACGCGCGGGGGCGCGCGTGCGTCAAGGTGTGTAGCGGAGCGAACACCCCGCGTGCACGTGCATATGCTCGTGCGTATGCCCATGCATACGGCTGTGCATACGTCCATGCGTCTGCACGTGAACAGAGTTATGATCCGGCTCAGTTGACCACCGCACCAATGGCCTCACCAGCCAGTGCACCACCAGGGAGCGACCTGTGGACCACGACGTGTACGGCGTTGGCGTAGCCGATGAGTCCGGCGCGTACAACGGCATGGCCGCCGCCCGGCTGGACGGGGTCGCCTGGCAGAAGAGCCGCCACAGCAACTCGCAGGGCTCCTGCGTCGAGTTCGCGCGGCTGCCCGGCGGCGAGGTGGCGGTACGCAACTCGCGCTTCCCCGACGGTCCGGCGCTCGTCTACACGCGCGCCGAGATCGAGGCGATGCTCCTGGGCGTCAAGGACGGCGAGTTCGACCACCTGACAGCCGGCTGACCGCCCCGCGCCGTCCCCGGCACGGAAGCGGGACGAAGCGGGGCGTAGCTGCCGTCTCGCGCGCGGCGACGCGCGTAGAATCCCGGCGCGAAGAAACGCCCCCGTGCCTCACTCGGCGGAGCCCAGGCCGAACAGCGCCCAGACGACCTTGCCGCCCAGTGTCCCCGAGAGCGGGTGCCAGCCCCAGCTGTCGCTGAACGAGTCGACGAGGAACAGACCGCGCCCCGACTCGGCCGAGAAGTCCTCCGAGAACTCCTCGGCGTCGTAGGCCACCGGGCTCTCCCGGCTCGGGTCGCGCACCGCGCACACCAGCCGCTCGGTCCAGCGCATCAAGTGCAGCCGTACGGGCGGTTCCTGGGCCGGCGGCGGTGCGGTGTCCGTGGGCAGTGCGTGCCGCAGGGCGTTGGTGACCAGCTCGGAGACGACCAGGCAGACGTCGTCGAAACGGTCGCCGATGTCCCACTGTGTGAGGGTTCTGCGGCTGAACTGCCGTGCCTCACGCACCGCTTCGTAGCGGGCGGGCAACGCGCACGACGCCGCGTTGGACACGGTCGAGGGATCCAGTGGCGGAAGCCCCTGCCTTAACGGCTCGAGCATGGTCGATCCATTCGTCCCCATGCGAGGCACTCCCGGGAGATCGCGGTCGTTGCGATGCAGTTATTGCGATGCAGCGGTGGCGCGAGCCCATGGTTTCGGATGCTTACGGCGGATGCAAGGGCAGATGCACGTGCACACGCCTGAATTGGACCCTCCCGTACCGCTTCTTGGTCATTTTTTCCGCCAACTTTTCACCTCTGGCCGGTCTTCCCCTTGCCCCTTCCTGTGCGTACGCTCTGACGTCTTCCCGTTTGAGTAACCGGACGAGTACTGCTCGGAGTGTTTTAGTGGCAGACTGCGGCCCCTGGAGAGGTTGGGGAGGCTGACGAAGTGAGCGCGGGAGAGCCGGGATCGGTGGTGCGGCGCATGCTGCTCGGATCACACCTGAGGCGACTGCGTGAGGCGCGGGGGATCACGCGAGAGGCTGCGGGTTACTCGATCCGTGCCTCCGAATCGAAGATCAGTCGTATGGAGCTGGGCCGGGTGAGCTTCAAGACGCGGGACGTCGAGGATCTGCTGACGCTGTACGGCGTCAACGACGAGGCCGAGCGCAGTGCGCTCCTCTCCCTCGCGAGGGAGGCCAACGTCGCGGGCTGGTGGCACAGTTACTCGGACGTCCTGCCGAGCTGGTTCCCCACCTATGTGGGGCTGGAGGGCGCGGCGTCCCTGATCCGCGCTTACGAAGTGCAGTTCGTGCACGGCCTGTTGCAGACCGAGGCGTATGCGAGCGCGGTCGTCGGACGCGGTATGAAGGGCGCGAGCCCCGCCGACATCCAGCGCCGCGTCGCGCTGCGCCTGGAGCGGCAGAAGTACCATCTGTCCACCGGCGGCCCGGAGTTCCACGTGGTCCTGGACGAGGCCGCCCTGCGCCGCCCGTACGGCGACCGCGAGGTGATGCGCGGCCAGCTCCAGCACCTGATCGAGATCTCCGAGCGCCCCAACGTACGGCTGCAGATCATGCCGTTCGGCTTCGGCGGGCACGCCGGCGAGAGCGGTGCGTTCACCATCCTGAGCTTCCCGGAGTCGGACCTGTCCGACGTGATCTTCCTGGAGCAGCTCACCAGCGCGCTGTACCTGGACAAGGCGGAGGACGTCACCCAGTACGAGAAGGCGATGAAGGAGCTGCAGCAGGACAGCCCCGGGCCGGACGAGAGCCGGGACCTGCTGAGGGGCCTGC
This sequence comes from Streptomyces sp. ADMS, assembly GCF_033441795.1. Lineage (NCBI taxonomy): Bacteria > Bacillati > Actinomycetota > Actinomycetes > Kitasatosporales > Streptomycetaceae > Streptomyces > Streptomyces sp. ADMS. Next base: position 21,562 of record NZ_JAVFVX010000033.1, read on the forward strand.
TTCAGCTGTCGTGACCGGGCTTGTCCACTCGCGTCACAAGGTCATCCGATGATCCCCCAACTCCCTCTGATCGCACGTACGATGACGTGCGGTCAGACCGTGATACGGGATTGAGGGATTGAGGGATCACATGCCATCGCTTGAGCACTACTTCGCCGACCTCGCGCAGCAGTACATAGGCGGTGAGTGGCGCCCGGGCACCGGCTCCTGGGACATCATCGACTTCAACCCGTACGACGGCGAGAAGCTCGCCTCGATCACGATCGCCACGGTGGACGAGGTCGACGAGGCGTACCGCGCCGCCGCCGCGGCCCAGAAGGAGTGGGCCGCGACCAGCCCGTACGCCCGCCGGACGGTCTTCGAGAAGGCCCTGCGCATCATCGAGGACCGTGAGCAGGAGATCGCCGGGGCGATCATCGCCGAACTCGGCGGCACGCACCTCAAGGCCGGCTTCGAACTGCACCTCGCCAAGGAGTTCCTGCGCGAGTCGATCCGCCTGGCGCTGACCCCCGAGGGGCAGATCGTCCCGTCGCCGGTCGACGGCAAGGAGAACCGCGTCTACCGCGTCCCGGTGGGTGTGGTGGGTGTGATCAGCCCCTTCAACTTCCCCTTCCTCCTCTCCCTGAAGTCGGTCGCCCCGGCGCTGGCGCTCGGCAACGGCGTCGTCCTCAAGCCGCACCAGGACACCCCGGTCACCGGCGGCTCCCTGGTCGCGAAGATCTTCGAGGACGCGGGCCTGCCGCCCGGCCTCCTGAACGTCGTCATCACCGACATAGCCGAGATCGGCGACGCGTTCATCGAGCACCCGGTCCCGAAGGTCATCTCCTTCACCGGCTCGGACAAGGTCGGCCGCCATGTCGCCGCCGTCTGCGCGCCCCTCTTCAAGAACGTGGTCCTCGAACTGGGCGGCAACAGCGCCCTGGTGGTCCTGGACGACGCGGACATCGACTACGCGGTCGACGCCGCGGTCTTCAGCCGGTACGTCCATCAGGGCCAGGTCTGCATGGCCGCGAACCGTGTCCTGGTGGACCGTTCGATCGCCGGCGAGTTCACCGAGAAGTTCGTGACCAAGGTCAGGTCCCTGAAGGTCGGCGACCCGAGCGATCCCACGACGGTCATCGGACCGGTGATCAACTCCTCCCAGGCGGACGCGATTTCCGGTGTGGTGCGCCGGGCCCTGGCGGAGGGCGCGACGGCGCTGCTCCACGGCACGACGAAGGACAACCTGGTCGAGCCCTCGGTTCTGACCGACCTTCCCGCCGACTCGCCCCTCCTCCGGCAGGAGATCTTCGGCCCGGTGGCCCTCCTCGTCCCCTTCGACGGCGAGGAGGAAGCGGTCCGCCTGGTCAACGACACCCCGTACGGTCTCAGCGGCGCCGTCCACACGGCCGACGTCGAACGCGGGGTCGCCTTCGCCAAGCAGATCGACACGGGCATGTTCCACGTCAACGACGGCACGGTCCACGACGAGCCCCTGGTCGCCTTCGGCGGCGAGAAGTCCTCGGGCATCGGCCGTCTGAACGGCGAGGCGACGGTGGAGGCGTTCACGACGCGGAAGTGGATCTCTGTGCAGCACGGGCGGAGCTTCTTCCCGTTCTGATTCCTTCTGATTCCGTCTGATCCGTAGGGTGCGTTGGCCCCGGTCGGCTGTCACGCCGTCCGGGACCAGGTCGACAGGGTCTCAAGGCCGGGCGCCACGGCTCACCGCGATCCGGCGTACGTCGGTCAGGGCTTCGCTCATCCGGGCCAGCACGAACCGGAGCTGGTCGGGGGTCGTCCGGTGGTCGTCGAGCAGATCGGCCGCGTGGTCCAGGAGATCGCCCGCCATGTCGAGCTGCACGGCCTCCATGGTGTCGGCGAGCCGGGAGACGTAGCCGGTTCCGTCGGTGAAGAGGTAGGCGGGCTTGCCCTCAGGGGTCACCCAGGGCAACAGCCGCGCGGTATCGAGATCGCTCACGCCGTCACCTCCACGCCGAGGATGTTGATCTCGCGCGGCTTGAGATCGACTCCCCGGACGGTTAGCCACAGTGCGCGCCGACGGCCCCGCTGCCCCCGCTCCTTCTCCCGCCGCTCGTGAACGACGAGGTAGGGGGCGGACCAGCGGGGTGTCCTCACCGCGCAGGGGGCGCTCCCAGGGGCCGCGCGCGGTACGGCTGTTGAGGTACGGGGTGACGGGATGGTTCTCCTCCCGGGCGGCGGTGTACGGCTGCCGTCGGCGGCCCGTCGCGGGCAGCAGAAGCCGCAGGAGACAGCGGGCGATACGGTGCCCCATGTCGTCAGCTCCGATGCGTTTGTTGATGACCACGCCCTCGGACCGGTGGCTCGCTTCGTTCGTCGCGGCAGTCAAGGGCGACGTGTTCCTCCCGTCGACCATCTGACGGCATCGGCCGGCCAGCCGACATGGAAAGCAACATGCCTACCACCCGCCCCGCTGCTGAAGATCTTGAGGATGCCCTCGCGCTCGCCCGCCTTGAACATGAGCGCGCACTCGGGCGCGTCGGCACCCTCATCCCACATGCCGAGGCGCGTCGGGCGCTCCTCGCAGCGGCCGGGCTCGGCTGACAGCCGTTTCCCGCGCAATGTCGTCTCGAGAGCCTGCCCATGCGGACAGAACCTGACCTGAAGCCCTCGTAACGTCATCGGTGTCAGGCAGCAACGCCCGCACGACCCGATGGAAGGCGGCCCACCATGGTCAGTCACGTCCCCTCCGAAGCGCCCGGCGACGAGCGCGGAGCACTGCTTTCCTTCATCGAGGAGCAGCGCGGCGGTATCCGGCGGGCCCTGCTGGGGCTGACGGACGAGCAGGCGGCGAGCAGGCCCAGTGCCAGCGAGCTGTCTCTCTCCGGGCTGCTCAAGCACGTCGCCGAGGTCGAGCAGGGCTGGATCGCGCGGGCCAAGGGCGAGGCGCCGGCCGTCAAGCGGGACGAGTCGAACTGGCACGAGTGCTTCGTGCTCGTCGAGGGGGAGACCGTCGCCTCGCAGCTCGCGTACTGGGAGAAGGTCGCCGCCGAGACCGAGGCGTTCCTGCGTTCCGTACCGAGCATCGACGACACCTTCGCGCTGCCGCCGGATCCCTGGTTCCCGCCCGAGGGGCGCGTCTCGATGCGCTGGGTGGCGCTGCACCTGATCCGCGAGACGGCCCGGCACGCCGGTCACGCCGACATCATTCGCGAGTCCCTCGACGGTGCCACCGCCTTCGAGCTGGTGGACCGGGAGCGGGCCGGCTGACCCTCGGGTCCTAGTCTGGACCGCATGTCAGCGATCCGTCTCCTCGTGCTCGGTGCGGTCCGTCAGCACGGGCGGGCCCACGGCTACCAGGTGCGCAACGACCTGGAGTACTGGGGCGCGCACGAGTGGTCCAACGCCAAGCCCGGCTCGATCTACCACGCCCTGAAGCAGATGGCCAAGCAGGGCCTGCTGATCGCGCACGAGATCGCTCCCTCCACGGCCGGTGGCCCGCCGCGGACGGAGTACGAGATCACCGAGGCCGGCACCGAGGAGTGCTTCAGGCTGGTGCGCGAGGCGCTGACCTCGTACGACCAGAAGACGGACGTCAAGTCGGCGGCGATCGGCTTCATCGTCGAACTGCCGCGCGCCGAGGCCGTGGCGCTCCTGAAGGAGCGGATCCGTGGAATCGAGGCGTGGCGCTGCTCGGTCACCGAGCACTACGTGCCCGAGGGCGGCCCCGAACAGCTCGGCCACATCGGCGAGATCATGAACCTGTGGATCCACACGGCCGACGCCGAGGCCGAGTGGACCCGGGGTCTGATCGCCCGGATCGAGGGCGGGGCGTACACGTTCGCCGGGGAGGGCGAGCCGTTCGTCGGCGTGCTGACCGAGGGCGAGGAGAACCCGTACGCGACGGGGGAGAAGCACCCCGGGGACGATCACTAATCAAGTTTGACCAATCATCCTGGGCGCGTTACCTTGGCTAGATAATCAAGTTTGACTAGTGAGGAGGGTCCTGTGGCCGACGCGGCGATCACCGTCGAAGGCGCACACAAGAAGTACGGCGACACACAGGCACTGTCCGGTCTCGACCTCCACGTCGTGCGTGGCACGGTGCACGCCGTGCTCGGGCCGAACGGCGCGGGCAAGACGACCCTGGTCCGCATCCTGTCCACGCTGCTCAGGCCCGACGGCGGCCGGGTCGAGGTGGCAGGCCGCGACGTGGTGAGCGAGGCCCGGGAGGTCCGTTTCCGCATCGGTCTGCTCGGCCAGCACGCGGCGCTCGACGAGGAGCTGAGCGGCCGGCAGAACCTGGAGATGTTCGGCCGCCTCTACCACCTGGGCGCCCGCCACGCGCGCGTGCGGGCCGGTGAACTCCTCGCCCGCTTCGGACTCGCGGACACCGGCCGCAAGGCGGTCCGGCACTACAGCGGCGGAATGCGGCGCCGACTGGACCTCGCCGCCTCCCTCGTCACCGACCCGGAGGTGCTGTTCCTGGACGAACCGACGACCGGCCTCGACCCACGCGGCCGGACGGAGGTGTGGACCGCGGTCCGCTCCCTGGTCGGCGGCGGTGCGACGGTCCTGCTCACCACCCAGTACCTGGAAGAGGCCGACCAGCTCGCCGACCGTGTCTCGGTCGTCGACCGCGGCCGGGTCGTCGCGGACGGCACACCGGACGAGCTGAAGGCCGCCACGGGCGGCGACCGCATCGACGTCGTCCTGCGCGACGCGGGCCAACTCGGCGCGGCCGTCGCCCTGTTGCCCGTACCCGCCGAGGGCGTCTCGGTGGACCCCGACCGGCGGCTGCTGAGCGCCCCCGTCACCGACCGCATGGCGGCGCTCTCCGGGGTCGTAAGGGCCCTGGAGGCGGCCGGGATCGAGGCCGAGGACGTCGCGCTGCGGCGCCCGACGCTGGACGAGGTGTTCCTGGACCTCACCGGGGGCGACGAGCGGACGAAGGAGGCCGTGTGACGACGTACGGGATGAGGAGCGGCGTTCCCGCCCCGGCACTTGGGACGCCGGGCACGCGCGCGTTGACGGACTGCTGGACCATGACCCGCCGCGAACTCGCCCACTGGGCACGGCAGCCGGTCCAGGTGCTGGTCGGGCTGGTCTTCCCGGTGATGCTGCTGCTGATGTTCGGCTATCTGGTCGGCGGTGGCCGGGGCGTCGCGGGCGACTATGTCGACTTTCTGGTCCCCGGCATGCTTGTGCTCACCATGGCCTTCGGCCTGGAGGGCACCATGCTCGCCGTCACCCAGGATCTCAACAAGGGCGTGATCGACCGCTTCCGGTCGATGCCCATGGCCAACGGCGCGGTCTTGGTGGGCCGTTCGGCCGCCGACATGCTCCAGTCGGCGCTGGGGCTCGCCGTGATGCTCGCGGTGGGGTACGCGATCGGCTGGCGCGCCCACGGGGGCGTGGCGGCCCTCCTGGGGGCCGTGGGCCTGCTCCTGCTGTTCCGCTTCGCCATGCTCTGGATCGGCATCCAGCTGGCCATGGTGGCCGGGAAGCCGGAGCTGGTGCAGGCGGTCCAGATCCTGGTCTGGCCGGTCGGCTTCCTGTCCAACGCCTTCGCCACCCCCGAGTCCATGCCGGGCTGGCTGGGCACGGCCGTCCAGTGGAACCCGATGTCCCATACGGCCACCGCCGTACGCGACCTGTTCGGCAACCCCGGCGGCGAACCGGGCCACATCTGGGCGGCCGTCGCCTGGCCGCTGGCCCTGCTGGCGGTCTTCTTCCCGCTGGCGGTACGGAGGTTCGGCCGGCTGAGCCGCTAGCGCTCCGCTGGAAGGGCGTGACCAACCTGCGGGTCGGTGGGGGCTGGTCGCGCGGTTCCCCGTGCCCCATTCGGGACGCGGTGGCGCACCCGGCCTCACCAGGGTCGCTCAGGCCGATACCGATGGACTGCGTTCAGTGATGGAAACCGGTGGCCGCGTCCGTGTCCCGAGGCGACGGACGCGGCTGCCGGCGCAGTTCGGGCAACAGCCGCTCCAGGTCCTCCACGAACAGCTCGGCGAGGTCCGCGGAGAACCCGTTGCGGCACACGACCCGCAGTACGGACAGGTCCTGGCGGTTCTCCGGGAACGTGTACGCGGGCACCAGCCAGCCGCGCTCGCGCAGCCGCCGCGAGACGTCGAAGACGTCGTACGCGGTCACGTCCGACCCGGTCGTGAAGGCGAACACGGGCAGCTCGTCGCCCCGGGTGAGGAGCCGGAAGTCGCCCAGTGCCTCGATCCGCTCGGCGAGGGAGCGCGCCACGTCCCGTGTGCACTGCTGCACGGTCCGGTAGCCGTCGCGGCCCAGCCGCAGGAACGTGTAGTACTGCGCGACCACCTGGGCCCCGGGGCGCGAGAAGTTGAGCGCGAACGTCGGCATGTCGCCGCCCAGGTAGTTGACGCGGAAGACGAGTTCCTCGGGGAGCGCCTCCTCGTCCCGCCACAGCGCCCAGCCGACGCCCGGGTAGACCAGCCCGTACTTGTGCCCCGAGGTGTTGATCGAGGCCACGCGCGGCAGCCGGAAGTCCCACACCAGGCCCTCGTCGAGGAAGGGCGCCACCATGGCTCCTGAGGCCCCGTCGACGTGCACGGGGATGTCGAGCCCGGTCCGCTCCTGGAGCGCGTCCAGGGCCGTACAGAGGTCCGCGATCGGCTCGTACGACCCGTCGAAGGTGGACCCGAGGATCCCGACGACCCCGATGGTGTTCTCGTCGCACAGTTCGGCCGCCGCCTGCGCATCGAGATGGAACCGCTCGCCCTCCATGGGCACCTGACGCGCCTCCACCTCCCAGAAGTTGCAGAACTTGTCCCAGCAGACCTGCACGTTGACGCCCATGACGAGGTTCGGCCGGACGTCCCGCCCCGGATACCGGTCGGCGTTGCGCGCCGCCCACCGCCGCTTCAGCGCCATCCCGGCGAGCATGCACGCCTCACTCGAACCGGTGGTCGAACAGCCCACGGCGGCGGCCGGGTCGGGCGCGTTCCACAGATCGGCGAGCATCGCCACACAGCGCCGCTCCAGCTCGGCCGTGCGCGGGTACTCGTCCTTGTCGATCATGTTCTTGTCCCGGCACTCTCCCATCAGGACCCCGGCCTGCGGCTCCATCCAGGTGGTGACGAACGTGGCCAGGTTGAGCCGCGAGTTGCCGTCGAGCATCAGTTCGTCGTGCACGAGCTGGTACGCCGTCGACGGTGGCAGCGGGGCGTCCGGGAGCCGGTGCGTGGGCGGAGCCTCGGTCATACCGCCGACCGGATTGGCCTCACCGTGGAAGGGGTTCACCGCCATCGGGCGCCTGTCGGGCTTCCCGGGACCTCGGTGGAGCGGCATGCAGTCTCCTCGTGTCTCCTGGTGAAGGACGCTCGGCCGGTGCTCACGAACACCCTAAGCGGGCGAAAGCGGCACAACATCCGGAGGGGGCGTACGGCTTGCACCTCACGCGACGTGAGGCGCCAGCCTGGAACACGTACCCACCAGGGACAGACACAAGGGACCGCAGGCAGGGGACCGGAAGGGAGCGGGAAGTGGGCTACTCGGTCGGCCAGGTCGCCGGTTTCGCCGGGGTCACGGTGCGCACCCTGCACCACTACGACGAGATCGGCCTCCTCGTGCCGGGCGGACGCAGCCACGCGGGCCACCGGCGCTACAGCGATGCCGACCTCGACCGGCTGCAGCAGATCCTGTTCTACCGGGAGCTCGGTTTCCCGCTCGAACAAGTCGCCGCACTGCTGGACGATCCGAAGGCGGACCCGCGCGCGCGGTTGCGCCGTCAGCACGAGTTGCTGACCGTCCGGATCGAACGGCTCCAGAAGATGGCGGCGGCCGTGGAGCACGCCATGGAGGCACGCAGAATGGGCATCAACCTCACGCCCGAGGAGAAGTTCGAGGTCTTCGGAGACAAGGACCCGGAGGCACACGCGGAGGAGGCCGAGCGCCGCTGGGGCGGCACGGAGGCGTACGCGGAGTCGCAGCGCCGCGCGGCCACGTACACGAAGGACGACTGGAAGCGCATGCAGGCCGAGGTGGCCGACTGGGGCGAGCGCTACGGCGCCCTGATGACCGCCGGTGAGCACCCGGCCGGTGAGGCCGCCATGGCCATGGCCGAGGAACACCGGCGCCACATCACCAGATGGTTCTACGAATGCACGTACGACATCCACCGCGGCCTCGCCGACATGTACATCTCCGACGAGCGCTTCAAGGAGTTCTACGACTCCATGCGTCCGGGTCTCGCCGAACACCTCCGGGAGGCGATCACGGCGAACGCGGCCCGGCACGGTTCATAGCCGCCTGGCCCGGGGTCACTCCCGGGCCAGGACCACCGCGGTCCCGTACGCGCACACCTCTGTGCCCACGTCCTGCGCGTCCGTCACGTCGAAGCGGAACGCCAGCACGCCGTTGGCACCACGCGCGCGTGCCTGTTCGACAAGGCGTTCCATGGCCTGATTGCGGGTCTCGACGAGAGTCTTCGTCAGCCCCTTCAACTCGCCACCGATCATCGACTTCAGCCCGGCCCCGATCTGGCTGCCGATGTGCCGCGACCGCACGGTCAGTCCGAAGACCTCGCCGATGACCTTCTCGACCCGGTAACCGGGTACGTCGTTCGTCGTCACGACCAGGACGTCGGACTCGGGTCCCTGGCCGCCGCCGTACTCTTCGATGCCCATAACCTCACAGGGTGGCCCCAGTTCCCGCACAGCGCACCCCGTAGTGGCGCATGGAAGCTGAGGGAACCTGGAGGGGCCACATTGCGTTGATAGCTTTGGCCCACTCATTTCTGCCAAGCCTCAGGAGCCCGGAACAGTGACGACGCTTGCCCTCGGACCGAGCTGGCTGGATCCGGACTACCTGTTGAACCAGTTCGGCATCTGGGGTCTGCTCCTGATCGTGTTCGCCGAGTCCGGCCTGCTCATCGGCTTCTTCCTGCCGGGCGACTCGCTGCTGTTCACGGCGGGCCTGCTGATCACCGCGGGCACCCTGGACTTCCCCCTGTGGGGGGCGGTCGTTCTGATCTGTGTCGCCGCGATCCTCGGCGACCAGGCGGGCTACATGTTCGGCAAGAAGGTCGGCCCGTCGCTCTTCAGCCGCCCGGACTCCCGCCTCTTCAAGCAGGAGAACGTCACCAAGGCCCACGAGTTCTTCGAGAAGTACGGCCCGAAGTCCCTGGTCCTGGCCCGCTTCGTGCCCATCGTGCGCACGTTCACGCCGATCATCGCCGGCGTCAGCGGCATGAAGTACCGCTCGTTCCTCATCTTCAACGTCCTCGGCGGCATCCTCTGGGGCGCGGGCGTCACCCTGCTCGGCTCCTGGCTCGGGAACATCGACTTCGTCAAGAAGAACATCGAACCGATCCTGCTGCTGATCGTCTTCCTCTCGGTCGTCCCGATCATCATCGAGTTCGCCCGGGCCCGCAGCAAGGCCAAGAAGAACCCGCCCCAGCAGCCCGAGCCCCCGGCCCACCAGCAGTACCAGCAGCAGTACCAGCAGCCGATGGACGACGCGACGACCCAACTCCGCCGCATCCCCCCGGCCCAGCAGGCCGAGGACCAGAGTCACGACCAGGGCTACGGTCAGCAGTACGCCCGGCAGCAGTACCCGCAGGGCTACCAGCAGCAGCCGCACAACCAGCAACAGCCGTACAACCAGGACTACGGCTACCAGCAGCAGGCCCGGCAGCAGTACCCGTACGGCGACCAGAACAACAACGGTTACCCGCAGAACTGAGGGTTGGGCAGCGTACCCAGGGGCGCGGGGCTGTGACATCTGCGGCTCCGCGACGTGGGCGCGACAAGCCATATCGGTCCCGCGCCCGCCACACAGCAGAACCTCCCGAGCTCCCAGGCACCCTGCGCTAGAACCCTCGCGTCCGCTTGGCGGCCCGCCGCCCCCCGGCGGAGCCGCTGGGCAGCCTCAGGAACAACCGCGAGATCTCCGACCCGAGATTCACCCCGATGGCAATGGCCATCGCGAGCGCCGCCGCCTTCGACAGCGACACCAGCCCCGCGTCCATATCGTTCTGCGCGATCGACAACAGCCCGAAGTACGTCGCCGACCCCGGCAGCAGGGGCCCGATCGCCGCCGTGGTGTACGGCAGAGCCGACGCGTACCGGTATCGCGACAGCAGCTGCCCGAACAGCCCGACCAGCCCTGCCGCGACGGCGGTCGAGGCCACGGGTGAGAAGCCCCCGGTGTTGTGCATCGCGCCGTACACGGTCCAGGCGACACCCCCGTTGAGCGTCACGACGAGCACGGTGGATCGTTCCTGCTGAAGCAGGACCGCGAAGGTCAGCGACAGCAGCATGGAGGCGCCGATCTGCCACAGTGGCTCCGCGGTGCCCAGGGCCGCGTCCGGATTGAACTCGGCCCCCAGCTCCACGCCGAAGTACAGGATCACCAGCACCCCGACGACGATGCCCACGAAGAAGTACATGACCTCCAGCAGGCGTGCCGACGCGGTGATGTAGAACCCGGTCAGCCCGTCCTGCACCCCGGCCACCAGCGCCCGCCCGGGCAGCAGGGCGAACAGCCCGCCGGTCACCACGGCGGACGCCTTCACGTCCACGTCCGCGAGCGTCAGCGCGACCCCTATCGCGGCCGGCGGCATCGCGGCCACCGTGAACTGGTAGAACTCCGGCAGCCCCCGCCCCGCGCACAGCCACGCCAGCCGGTCGCCCAGCATCGCGCCGAGCGCCGCCGCCACGAACACGATCAGGCCACCGCCGACGAGGACGGAGGCGGCGCCCGCGAGCAGCCCGGCGGCCACGGTGAGCGCCCAGCCGGGATACGGGTGCCGGTTGCGCCGGATCTCCGCGAGGCGCCTGTACGCCTCTTCCAGGGAGGTGGCGGTCTCCGAGTCGCTCAGGTCGTCCACGAGCCCGTAGACGGCCGCCAGGCGCGTGTAGTCGGTGCCCCGGCGCCGGACCGTCCGTGACGCCGTCACCGGATCCTCGACGAGCGAGGGCTGGTACGAGATGGACAGCAGGGTGAAGGTGACGTTCGGCTCGCAGCGGTCGAGGCCGTAGGACCGGCAGACGGCGAACATGGCCGCCTCCACGTCCTCGGCGCCCTCGCCGCCCGCGAGAAGCAGTTCGCCGATGCGCAGAGTCAGGTCGAGCACGCGCGGGACGGCCGGTCCGCCCTCCTCGGCCGCCTTCTGGAGCCGCTCCGGTGCGGGCCGCTCGGCCACCGGCATCCGCAGCATCGTGCGCATCCGGTCCTGCCAGGGCACGTCCTTGGTGACACTCACCACAGGGATACCGCTGGGCGGCGTGAACGCGGGCGCGCGGTACGTACGCGGGGTGCTGAAGGCCGAGGCCGACCCAGCGGCATCGCCGCCGGGCGCCTGCGGAACGTCCAGCCCGTCCGGCAGGACGAACTCGGAGGTGGTCTCGGCCTCACCGGCGACGGGCCTCGGCGGGGCCAGACCCTCGGGAAGCGCGAACTCGGAGGTCGTGGACGACTCCCCGTCACCACCGCCCGACGCGCCACCCACCAGGGGAACCGCGTAAACACCCCTGGCCTCGTCCGATGCCGGCTTGCGGTCCTCGTCCGTCACTCGGTATCGCTCCCTGCGCGTGCCCCTCAAGTACGCCCCTCAGTATGCGCACAGGCACCGAAACGGCCGCGCGGCCCCCATGAGGACCGCGCGGCCGGATGTCTTTCGCAGTGCTCGCACCGCAACCATCAATCGAGCAACCACGGCTGACTGGGCAACCACGGCGGCGAGGAACCAGCTCCGCGAGAGCGGCGCCGGTTCAGGCGCAAAGAGGAGTCCTCAGTGGCCGCCCTGCTCCTTGAGGCGCTTGTACGACCGCTCGATCTCGGCCTCGGCCTCCGTGCGGCCCACCCAGTCGGCGCCCTCGACGGACTTGCCGGGCTCCAGGTCCTTGTAGACCTCGAAGAAGTGCTGGATCTCCAGACGGTCGAACTCCGACACGTGGTGGATGTCCCGCAGGTGCTCCACGCGCGGGTCGTGCGCGGGCACGCACAGCAGCTTGTCGTCGCCGCCGGCCTCGTCCGTCATCCGGAACATGCCGATCGCACGGCACTGGATGAGGCAGCCGGGGAAGGTCGGCTCGTCCAGGATGACCAGCGCGTCCAGCGGGTCGCCGTCCTCGCCGAGGGTGTTCTCGACGAAGCCGTAGTCGGCCGGGTAACTGGTCGAGGTGAAGAGGCGACGGTCCAGACGGATCCGACCGGTCTCGTGGTCCACCTCGTACTTGTTCCGTGAACCCTTCGGAATCTCGATCGTGACGTCGAACTCCACCGGTGGCTCCTCCATGATCAGCACATAGTTCTGGTGGTTAAGTGTCCCTCACGCAGGTGTGTGATCGCGAAAGGGGCTGGTGGTCGTGCCGGAGCTGAGGCCTTGGCGGGCCGCGAGGCCGCGTGTGGCGCGGCTGGCGCGAACCGTACGACCGCGTCTCACCCGGGCCACGGCAACGGTGAAACCGCAGCTGGGACGGGCCAGGGCGGCCGTGAGACCGCAACTCGAACGAGCGACGGCGACGGTGAAGCCGCAACTCGCGCGAGCCGGACGAGCCACAGCCGCGGTGAAACCGCGGGTCGCGCGGATCACACAGGCGGTGGGACCGAAGCTGTCCGGTCTCCCGATGCCGAAGACCCTGAAGGCACTGCCGCTGTCGATGCCGAAGACCCTGCGGACCTGGCAGTACACCGCGGGCGCCGCCACCGCCGGACTGGCGTTGACCGCCGGCGTGGTGACCGCCGCCGGCCCCTGGGACTCCTCCGGTCAGCGTACGGCCGAGCGGGACTGGGCAGGCGCCCAGGAACGACCTGGTGGCACAGATCACGGTCGTAATTCTGGTACGTCCGACACATCCGGTACCTCCGGTACGTCGGCCGGGGCGCCCGCGCCCGCGCCGAGCGCCGCCTCCGTGCTGACCGGCCTCGGCAGCACCACCGGCACCCTGAAGGCGGCCCCCGGCGCAGAGGCCCTCGCGGCCGTCCTGGACCCGCTCCTGAGGAACCCCGCGCTCGGCACCCGCCGGACGGCCGCCGTCGTCGACGTGGCCACCGGGAATCGCCTGTACGGCCTGGGCGCCGGCGAGGCGCTCGTCCCCGCCTCCACCACGAAGATCGCCACGGCCGTCGCCGCGCTCTCCGCGATGGGCGCCGACCACCGCCTCACCACCCGGGCCGCCCTGGAGCCCGACACGAACGAACTCGTCCTGGTCGGCGGTGGCGATCCCACCCTGACGGCCCGTACGGACCCGGAGGGCTGGGCGAGCCTGCGCACCCTGGCCGACTCGACGGCCGCCGCCCTGGACAAGCGCGGCGTACGCCAGGTGACGCTGTCGTACGACACCACGCTCTACGACGGCCAGGAACTCCACCCGATCGGGGTCAACGACAACCTTGCCCCGGTCAGCGCCCTGATGACCGACGAGGCCCGCACGGACGGCTCGACCAGCGGACCGGCCCCGCGGGTCACCGACCCGGCGGCGGACGCGACCCGCACCTTCGCCGCCCTGCTCGAGAAGCACGGCATCAGGACGAGCTCCCCCGGCCCGTCCAAGGCCACGGGCCGCGCCACCACGCTCGCGACGGTGTCCTCGCCGCCGCTCTCGGACCTGGTCGAGCGCATGCTGACCAACAGCGACAACGACCTCGCGGAGGCGCTGGCCCGCCAGACCGCGCTCGCGACGGACGTCCGGCCCGACTTCGCGGGCGGCGCCCGAGCGATCCACACCCAGCTGGGAAAGCTCGGGCTGCCCATGTCGGGCGTCCGCTTCGCGGACGGCAGCGGCCTGAACCGCGCCGGCCTCCTCACCCCCGACCTCCTCACGGCCCTCCTGGCCAAGGCCGCCGACCCGTCCCACCCCGAACTCCGCCCGGCCCTCACGGGCCTCCCGGTGGCCGGCTTCACGGGCACCCTGAGCGCCCGCTACACGGACGGCGCGGCAGGCATCGTACGGGCCAAAACAGGCACCCTGACCGGCGTGAACGCCCTGGCGGGCACCGTCGTCGACCGGGACGGCCGCCTCCTGGCCTTCGCCTTCCTGGCCGCGCACACCACGAGCCCGACGGAGGCCCAGGCAGCCCTGGACCGCACGGCAACGGCACTGGCAGCCTGCGGCTGCTGAGCGCTCCGCCGGACCGGCGGCGACCTTGTCCGCGGGCCGGTGGGGGCTGGTCGCGCCCATGCGGCGGAGCCGCAAGCCGATACGGTCCCGCGCCCCTACGGGCGCGGTCCCCGCACCCCCTCCCGACCTCGCCGCCCTGCCCCCAGCGGAGTTGCTCCCGTACGGTTGACGCATGACGAGCATCGGTGGTGCTGCATCTGCTGGGATGGTCGACTGGAATCTCGCGGTGGCGACCGCGACCCGGCTTGTTCGGCCGGGCCCCGAGGTGAGCCGTGACGAGGCCCGGGCCATCGTCGCGGAGCTGCGACGGCACGCGAAGGTATCGGAGGAGCACGTCCGGGGCTTCACCCGGATGGGAACGGACGCCGCCCACGACACCCCCGTACTCGTCGTCGACCGCCCAGGCTGGGTGCGGGCGAACGTCGCCGGGTTCCGCGAGGTGCTCAGGCCGCTGCTGGAAAAAATGCAGGAGCGGCGCGGGAGTTCACCGGGCGGGGCCGTGTTCGGCGCGGTCGGCGGCAAGGTCACCGGCGTCGAACTGGGGATGCTGCTGTCGTTCCTGTCGTCCCGGGTCCTCGGCCAGTACGAGACCTTCGCCCCGGCCACCCGCGAACTCCCGGCGGGCGCGAACGGCGGCGGCCGACTGCTTCTCGTCGCGCCGAACATCGTGCACGTGGAGCGTGAACTCGACGTGGAACCCCACGACTTCAGGCTCTGGGTGTGTCTGCACGAGGAGACACACCGCACCCAGTTCACTGGCGTGCCCTGGCTGCGGGACCATCTGGAGGGCGAAATCCAGTCGTTCTTGGCGGAGACCGACGTCGACCCCATGACGTTCCTGGAACGCATCAGGGAGGCCGCGCAGTCCCTCGCGGGCGGCCGGCCGGAGGGCGAGGAGGACGACGGCGGGCGTTCCCTGGTGGAGCTGGTGCAGACGCCGGCCCAGCGGGAGATCCTTGGCCGGCTCACCGCGGTCATGTCCCTCCTTGAGGGACACGCCGATTTCGTGATGGACGGAGTGGGCCCCGCGGTGGTGCCCTCCGTGGCCGAGATCCGGGAGAAATTCCAGCAGCGACGGGCCAAGGGGGCCTCCCGGCTGGACCTCGCCCTGCGCAAACTGCTCGGTCTGGACGCCAAGCTCAAGCAGTACCGGGACGGCGAACGATTCGTCCGCGCAGTCGTCGACCAGGTCGGCATGGACGGCTTCAACCGCGTGTGGACCTCCCCGAACACCCTTCCTACGAAGACGGAGATCGCCAAACCGGCGGACTGGGTCGCGCGGGTGCACCGCAAGGCGGAATCGTGAGCCCTCGGAGTACGTGGTGAAACAAATCCGGCCGACGGCAGGTGAACGCCCCTTCAATCACCCGTCCGAGGGACCGTGGGGCATGCGTAGGCGTGCAATGCTCGGGGAACCGCCCATCTCTGTCACCATCTACACACTCTGAGTGACCGGACTCGGCTCACCTCCCGAAAATTTCATGAAGGGAACCGGACATGGGTCCCCATCCTGCGGTCGCGGCGATACGCCTGGCGGTTCGCCGCGCCCTCCACGACGTCCTCACCGCGCACACCCCGCCCCACAGCATCCTCCCCGCCCCCACCACTCCCGGCGAGTCCTCCCCGCTCGTCCTCGTGGCGTGCTCGGGCGGTGCCGATTCCATGGCGCTCGCCTCCGCTCTCGCGTTCGAAGCGCCCAAACTCGGTGTGCGGGCCGGCGGCGTCACCGTCGACCACGGTCTGCAGCCCGGCTCCGACCTCCGCGCCGACGAGGTCGTCCTGCGCCTGACCGAACTCGGCCTCGCCCCGGTCGAGTCGGTCGCCGTCACCGTCGGCCGTGAGGGCGGCCCCGAGGCCGCCGCCCGCGACGCCCGGTACGCCGCGCTGGACGGCGCCGCCGAGCGCCACGGCGCCACCGCTGTCCTCCTCGGCCACACCCGTGACGACCAGGCCGAGACCGTACTGCTGGGCCTCGCCCGTGGCTCCGGCATCCGTTCCCTGTCCGGGATGGCGGCTGTCTCAGGGCGGCCGGGAGCCCCCGGCCGCTACCGCCGCCCGTTTCTCCAGCTCGACCGGCAGACCGCCCGCAAGGCGTGCATGGTCCAGTCCCTCCCCGTCTGGGACGACCCGCACAACGCCGACCCGGCCTACACCCGGTCCCGGCTGCGCCACGAGGGGCTGCCCGCCCTGGAGAAAGCCCTCGGCAAGGGCGTCGTGGAGGCCCTCGCCCGCACGGCCCAGCTCTCCCGCGACGACGCCGACGCCCTCGACACCTGGGCCCGTCAGGCCGAGGCCTCCGTACGGGACGCGGCGGGCCTCCTGGAGTGCGCCAAGCTCTACGCCCTGCCGCCCGCCGTACGCCGTCGCATCCTGCGCAGTGCCGCCATCGAGGCGGGCGCCCCGGCCGGTTCGCTGTTCGCCCGCCACATCGAGGAAGTCGACCGGCTGATCACCGGCTGGCGCGGTCAGGGAGTCATCAATCTCCCCGGCCGGGTCGTCGCCCAGCGGCAGGGTGGCAGACTGGTGATTCGGCAAGGCTGAATCTCACCCCCCTTCGGGGAGGGGTCGGCGAGCCAGGAAAATGGCGACGACCGAAAGTGATGCGGGTGGACGCGAAAGACATGGGTGCCGACCTCAAGTCGGTACTCATCACCAAGGAAGAGATCGACGCGAAGCTGGTTGAGCTGGCCGCGAAGATCGACGCGGAGTACGCGGGCAAGGATCTGCTGATCGTCGGTGTCCTCAAGGGCGCGGTGATGGTCATGGCCGACCTGGCCCGGGCGCTGTCCACCCCCCTCACCATGGACTGGATGGCCGTGTCGTCGTACGGCGCGGGCACCCAGTCCTCCGGTGTGGTGCGGATCCTCAAGGACCTCGACACCGACATCAAGGGCAGGCACGTCCTCATCGTCGAGGACATCATCGACTCCGGGCTGACCCTGTCCTGGCTGATCTCCAACCTGGGCTCCCGCGAGCCCGAATCCCTGAAGATCTGCACCCTGCTGCGCAAGCCGGAGGCCGCGAAGGTCGCCATCGAGGTGGAGTGGGTCGGCTTCGACATCCCGAACGAGTTCGTGATCGGCTACGGCCTCGACTACGCGGAGAAGTACCGCAACCTCCCGTTCGTCGGTACGCTCGCGCCCCACGTCTACGGCGGCTGAGTCCGGCGGCCGCTGAGCCAATGGGCCGGTCCTGTGGGACGTCCGGGAACCACGGCGGGCTTCGCGCCGTTGGAGCATGCGTGGACGGGATTGCCAGCGGCCGTGCGCCTTCGGGTGACAATGCTGGGGTACCGTCCGAAGAGCAGTCTTCAGAACAGTCTTTGTCAAACTCACTATGGCAGGAGGGACGGGGCGGCACCGCTCCGTATGGATGGACGTGAAGCGATACTTCCGTGGGCCGGTCATGTGGATCGTGCTGGCCGTCCTTGCCGTGGTCGTGTTGATGCAGGTCGTCGGCTCGTCCGGCGGCTACAAGACGGTGGACACAGGCCAGGTCGTTCAGGCGATCAACGACAACAAGGTCGAGCAGGCCAAGATCACCACCGGTGACGAGCAGGTCATCAAGGTCCAGCTCAAGGACGGCCAAAAGGTCGAGGGCAGCTCGAAGATCCAGGCGAGCTACATCGGCGACCAGGGCGTCAACCTGGCGAACACTCTCCAGGACAAGTACCAGAACAAGCAGATTCCGGACGGCTACACGGTCTCTCCGACCAAGCAGAACGCGTTCGTGAGCATTCTGCTGTCGCTGCTCCCCTTCGTCCTCATCGTCGTCGTGTTCCTGTTCCTGATGAACCAGATGCAGGGCGGCGGCTCCCGGGTCATGCAATTCGGGAAGTCCAAGGCCAAGCTCATCACCAAGGACACCCCGAAGACGACGTTCGCGGACGTCGCGGGCTCGGACGAGGCCGTCGAGGAGCTCCACGAGATCAAGGAGTTCCTCCAGGAGCCGGCCAAGTTCCAGGCCGTCGGCGCCAAGATCCCCAAGGGTGTGCTCCTCTACGGGCCTCCCGGTACGGGCAAGACGCTGCTCGCGCGTGCTGTCGCGGGCGAGGCGGGCGTTCCGTTCTACTCGATCTCGGGTTCCGACTTCGTCGAGATGTTCGTCGGTGTCGGTGCCTCCCGCGTCCGTGACCTCTTCGAGCAGGCCAAGGCGAACGCCCCGGCGATCGTCTTCGTCGACGAGATCGACGCGGTCGGCCGCCATCGCGGCGCCGGCCTCGGCGGCGGGCACGACGAGCGCGAGCAGACGCTCAACCAGCTGCTCGTCGAGATGGACGGCTTCGACGTCAAGGGCGGTGTGATTCTCATCGCCGCCACGAACCGTCCCGACATCCTCGACCCGGCGCTGCTGCGTCCCGGCCGCTTCGACCGCCAGATCGCGGTCGACCGCCCGGACATGCTGGGCCGTCTGGAGATCCTCAAGGTTCACCAGAAGGGCAAGCCGGTCGCTCCGGACGTCGATCTGTCGGCGGTCGCCCGTCGCACGCCGGGCTTCACCGGCGCGGACCTGAGCAACGTCCTCAACGAGGCCGCGCTGCTCACCGCCCGCAGCGACAAGAAGCTGGTCGACAACGCGTCGCTGGACGAGGCCATCGACCGCGTCGTGGCGGGTCCGCAGAAGCGGACCCGGATCATGTCGGAGAAGGAAAAGAAGATCACCGCGTACCACGAGGGCGGTCACGCCCTGGTCGCGGCGGCCTCCCCGAACTCCGACCCGGTCCACAAGATCACGATCCTGTCCCGCGGCCGGGCCCTCGGTTACACGATGGTGCTCCCCGACGAGGACAAGTACTCCACCACCCGCAACGAGATGCTCGACCAGCTGGCCTACATGCTGGGCGGGCGCGCGGCGGAGGAGCTGGTCTTCCACGACCCGACGACGGGCGCCGCGAACGACATCGAGAAGGCCACGGCGACGGCCCGCGCGATGGTCACGCAGTACGGCATGACCGAGCGCCTCGGCGCGATCAAGTTCGGCGGCGACAACACCGAGCCCTTCCTGGGCCGGGAGATGTCGCACCCGCGCGACTACTCGGAAGAGGTCGCCGCGCTCGTCGACGAAGAGGTCAAGAAGCTCATCGAGAACGCGCACAACGAGGCCTGGGAGATCCTGGTCGAGAACCGCGACGTCCTCGACGCCCTGGTGCTCGAGCTGCTGGAGAAGGAGACGCTGAGCAAGGAGCAGATCGCCGAGGTCTTCGCTCCCATCATCAAGCGCCCGGCCCGCCCCGCGTGGACCGGCTCCTCCCGCCGTACGCCGTCCACCCGCCCGCCGGTGCTCTCCCCCAAGGAGCTGTCACTGACGAACGGGACCAACGGCTCGGCGCCGGCGATCACCGCCAAGGCCGGAGCCACCGAGTCCGCCCCCGCGACGGAGCAGATGCCGGAGGACCGCACGGAGAGCTGAAGTCCCGGCTCTCCGGCCCCCTCCCGCTCAGTGGGCCCGGAATGGATGCCGCGCCCCCCAGGTTCTAGCCTGGGGGGCGCGGCATTTCGGTATGTCCGCACGTGCGACGCGTGGTCCACACGCGTGACAGGGACAGGAACGAGGCACGAAATGACCCACCCCGTGACGCTTGACGGCGAGGGCACGATCGGTGAGTTCGACGAGAAGCGGGCGGAGAACGCCGTACGCGAACTGCTGATCGCGGTCGGCGAGGACCCGGACCGAGAGGGCCTCAAGGAGACGCCGGGGCGGGTGGCACGGGCGTACCGGGAGCTTTTCGCGGGGCTCTGGCAGAAGCCCGAGGACGTTCTGACAACGACGTTCGATCTGGGGCACGATGAGATGGTCCTTGTGAAGGACATCGAAATCGTATCTCTGTGTGAGCATCATCTCCTGCCGTTCCATGGTGTGGCGCACGTCGGGTACATCCCGGCCGAGACAGGCAAGATCACGGGCCTCTCGAAGCTGGCACGCCTCGTTGAGGTGTTCGCCCGTCGCCCCCAGGTGCAGGAACGGCTCACCACGCAGATCGCGGACTCCCTCATGCGCATCCTGGAGGCACGGGGCGCAATCGTCGTCATCGAGGCCGAGCACATGTGCATGTCGGTACGCGGCATTCGCAAGCCCGGTGCCAAGACCACGACGTCGGCGGTGCGCGGGCAGCTTCGGGATGCTACGACCCGGGCTGAGGCAATGAGTCTGATAATGGCTCGCTGACCTGATTGTCAGTGGTGCCCGACAGCGTCCTCGGCCAGCGGCATAAATCGTTGGTCGAGGGGGATCGTAGCGGGATACGGGCTGCCCAGTCGTCAGAAGGTGAACGGGGCTGGCGGGCGTCTGCGGGCGCGCGCACGGGACGTGAAGGTCGGTTGTCAGCTCTGGACGTTGGACGGCGACCGCACAGTGCGGACCTCAGTCATGGCCGTGGAGACCGTCAAGGGCCACGAGGTCGTGGACATCGTGACTGATCACGTGACGTTCACCGTCGCGCCCGGTCACATGCTGGGCACACCTGACGGGTGGGGTCACGCGAGAGACGCTGCGGGGATCGTTGGTGAGTGTCAGGTGGCCGGTGCCGTGCCCGCGTTGTCGTCGTCCTCCGGGAGTTTGCAGACTCGCTCCAGGAAGAAGGCCGCCGCAATGACGGCGATGCCCGCCAGGACCGAGAAACCGGCGTAGATGGCCTGGTCGCGGCGGGCCGGGATGTCCAGGGACTCCAGGAGGAAGGCGCCCGTGCCGCCGTACATCCCGGCGACCAGAGCGGCCACCAGGGCGCTGGCCTGGCCGAAGACGACCGCGCGGGCGGCCATCAGGGGGTCGACGCCCTTGGCACCGGGACGCCGGTCGCGCTGGGCCTTGAGGCGGGCGCGGAGGGAGAGGGCCGTGGCCAGCAGGACCGCGGCGATCAGGGCGAGGACGACGGGAGCGGCCAGCGGGACGCTGGGAAGTGTCCCCACGGAGTTCCACAGCCGGGCGACCGCCCAGGAGAGCACTCCGGCCACGGCGAACACGCCGGCCAGCATCTTGACGCGCAGCTCTCTCACGGTGCCCCTTCAGCTCCCCAGAACGGACCACCGACCTGTGGTCGTCACGACCTTAACGGCTATTCCGGCAACTGGAGTTCCAGGTCGGCGCGGGGCGCGACACCGTCCAGCACGACGGTCTCCAGAAGGCCGGCCACCGGGCCGCGGCCGGGCAGCTGAGCCTCGGGGTCCACGTCGTGCCAGGGGGCGAGGACGAAAGCCCGCTCATGGGCGCGCGGGTGGGGGAGGGTGAGGGCCGGGTCGTCGGAGACCTCGTCGGCGTACGCGACGATGTCGACGTCGATCGTGCGCGCACCCCAGCGCTCCTCCCGGACCCGGTGGAAGGCCTCCTCGACCGCGTGGGCGCGCTCCAGGAGCGAGGACGGGGGGAGGGTCGTCTTCAGGACGACCACAGCGTTGAAGTACGACGGCTGGCTGCCCGCCGGCACGCCCCACGGCTCCGTCTCGTAGACGGGGGAGACCGCCTTGATGCGGACGCCCGGGGTGTCCTCCAGGGCGTCGATGGCCCCCTGGAGGGTCTCCAGGCGGTTGCCGAGGTTCGAGCCGAGGGAGATGACGGCGCGTTTCGGGTTGTGCAGCGTGGTGTCGGCGGCGTCCACCTGCTGGACCACGGAGGCGGGCACCGGCTGGACGGTCGGGTCGCTGTGACTCTCGGTGAACGAGGTGGTCATACTCGGCTCCGGGTGATGGTGATGGTCACGTCGTCGAAGGGGACCGTGATCGGTGCGCCCGGTTTGTGGACGCACACCTCGACCTCCTGCACCCCCTGGTGCTTCAGACAGACCTGCGCGATGCGCTCGGCGAGCGTCTCGATGAGGTCGACGGGCTCGCCCTCGACGACGGCCACGACCTCCTCCGCCACGATGCCGTAGTGCACGGTCTTCGCCAGGTCGTCGCCGGCCGCGGCCGGACGGGTGTCCAGGCCGAGGGAGAGGTCCACGACGAAGGTCTGGCCCTCTTCCCGCTCCTGCGGGAACACACCGTGGTGTCCACGGGCCCTCAGGCCGCGCAGCGCGACACGATCCACGCGAATCACTCCTGCAATCGTCGTTGGCGGCCGCTGTGGACCGGGTGCGCCCGGCCCGGCGGCCACTTCCGAATCTACCTGCGGGCACTGACAGTGCCCGCCCCACGAGGGGCCCGTCCACGTGATGACGAGGAGGGTTCATCGGGTGTTTCCCCGTGGGAACGCGGCTGCTCACGGGCTGGTAGCCGCACTTACCCCGTCTTCTCGATTCCAACCATGTTCGGCCGCGACAAGCCGCGTTCGGCCCAGGCGGATGTCAGGAGGGTGTGTCGTCGGCCTCGTCCTCGTCGTTCTCGGCCAGTACCGGGGACGCGTGGTGCGACCAGAGTTTCCAGCCGGCGGATGTGCGGCGGAACACATTGGTGGCGACGACCAGCTGGCCGACCAGCGGCCCCAGTTCGTCGCTGTCCTCGGGGGCCGGGCCGCCGCTCAGGATGTTCTCGGTACAGGTCACCAGGGCGGTGTCGCCGGTGACGGAGACGTGCACGTCGGTCAGGAAGAACTGGATGTACTCGGTGTTCGCCATGATCAGCGCGTACGAGCGGAGCACCTCGCCGCGTCCGGTCAGCACCGGCCAGCCCGGGTGCACACAGGAGACGACGCCGGTCTCCGCCGGGTCGTGGTACTCCTCGTCGACGCCCAGGTCGGCGGGGGTGAGCCAGAGCGTGGACAGTTCGTCGAAGTCGCCCTGTTCCAACGCCTCGTAGAAGGCGCGGTTGGCGAGCTCGACCTGCTCGACGTCGGTGTGGGGCGCGCTCACCGGGCTCCCTCTGTGCTGCGGACCGCTTCCGTGCCGCGGGCCTCCTCCACCGCGCGCGCGACCCGTACGGCGTCGGCGGTGGCGCGGACCTCGTGGACGCGGACCGCCCAGGCGCCCTGGTGGGCGGCGAGCGCGGAGACGGCGGCGGTGGCGGCGTCGCGCTCCCGTGCGGGCGGCGGGGCACCCTCGGGGCCGGCCAGTACGCGGCCCAGGAACCGTTTGCGGGACGCGGCGACCAGGAGGGGGTGGCCCAGGCCGTGCAGGCGGTCGAGGTGGGCCAGGAGGGTCAGGTCGTGATCGGCGCCCTTGGAGAAGCCGAGGCCCGGGTCCACGACGATCCGGTCGGGGGCGACACCGCCGGCCAGTACGGCGTCCACGCGCGCGTGCAGTTCGTCGACGACCTCGGAGACGACGTCCGCGTACACGCCCTTGATGCTGCCGCCCTCCAGGAAACCGCGCCAGTGCATGACGACGAAGGGGGCGCCCGATTCCGCGACGACCGGGACCATCGCCGGGTCCGCGAGGCCGCCGCTGACGTCGTTGACGAGGACGGCGCCGGCCGCGAGCGCCTGCTCGGCGACCGAGGCGCGCATGGTGTCGACGGAGACGGTGACACCCTCGGCGGCGAGGCCGCGGACCACGGGGACGACGCGCTTGAGTTCCTCGGCCTCGTCGACGCGGGTGGCGCCGGGGCGGGTGGACTCGCCGCCGACGTCCACCAGGTCGGCGCCCTCGGTGACCAGGTCGAGGCCGTGCTTGACGGCGTTGGTCGTGTCGAACCAGCGGCCCCCGTCGGAGAAGGAGTCCGGGGTCACGTTCACGACGCCCATGACCGCGCAGCGGTCCCAGGCCGGGAGGCCGGCGACGCGGCCGCGTCCGCTGTGGTTGTTCATGCGTTCAGCGTAGGCCCCCGGCGGTGGGGCGGGTTCTTTGGTGCGGGTGCGTTGGGGCTTGGGTTTTTGTTTCCCACCCACCCGCCCGTCTCGGTCCGTCGAACGGTTCGGTCGAAAAGCATTCTCGGTCCGGTCGGAATGCCGCCTCGGCTGGGTTGGAGGTGACCTCGGGTCCGGTTGGAATGCCGCCTCGGCTGGGTTGGAGACGGCCTTGGTCTGGTCGAAATGAACCGCCCCGGGTTCGTCGGAGAGGGCCCTGGGTCCGGTTGGAATGCAGCCTCGGTCGGGTTCGAGACGACCTTGGTCTCTTTTTGTAATGCCCTCGGTTGGGTCGGCGAACAGCCTTGGTCCGGTCGGATGTGACCCAGGCTCGGTCGGATGTGACGCCGGCCCCGCCGGATGAGACCCAGGACGGGTCGGAAAGCTTGGTCTGGGCTGTGGCCCGAGCGGACGTCCCTGGGCTGAGGGGACGACGGGGCGCCGCTCGGGCCTGTCTCTGTCACCGTGTCATGCCGCGCGTACCGTCCCTCTGTCCGCCGCCCCGTGGGCGCACGGGCGCGGGGACGACGTGCGGCGGCGCAGGAAGCGGGGGAGGGCCAGGGTCACGAAGCCCTCCGCCTGCATCGCGGCGAGGCCGATGCGGGGCAGGTCGCCGGAGGCTCGGTAGACCACAAAGCGTGGCTCCCAGCGGGGGCGGAACTTGGCGTTGAACTTGTACAGGGACTCGATCTGGAACCAGCGGGACAGGAACACCAGCAGGCCGCGCCAGGCGCGCAGCACCGGCCCGGCGCCGATCTTCTCGCCGCGGGCCAGCGCCGCGCGGAACATGGCGAAGTTGAGCGAGACGCGGGCGACGCCGAGGCGGGGGGCGGCCTCCAGGGCGGCCACGATGAGCAGTTCGTTCATGCCGGGGTCGGCCGAGCGGTCGCGTCGCATCAGGTCCAGGGAGACGCCGTCCGTGCCCCACGGCACGAAGTGCAGGATCGCCTTCAGATCGCCGTACGGGCCCGGCTGGTCGTCGGTCTTGTGGGCGGTGGCGATCAGACAGTCGCCGTCGCCCGGGTCGCCGATGCGGCCCAGCGCCATGGAGAAGCCGCGCTCGGCGTCGGTGCCGCGCCAGTCCTCCGCGGCGAGCCTGATCCGGTCCAGCTCGTTCTCTCCGAGGTCACGGATGCGCCGTACCCGGGTTTCGTAGCCCGCGCGTTCGATGCGCTTGACCATCTGGCGCACGTTGCGCATCGCGCGCCCGGAGAGGGAGAAATCCGCGACGTCCACCACCGCCTCGTCGCCCAGTTCGAGGGCGTCGAGGCCGGTCTCGCGGGTCCAGACCTCGCCGCCGGTCTCCGAGCAGCCCATGACGGCGGGGGTCCAGGAGTGGGCCTTGGCCTCGTCCATGAAGCGTTCGATGGCACCCGGCCAGGCCTCCACGTCGCCGATCGGGTCGCCGCTGGCGAGCATCACGCCGGACACCACCCGGTAGGTGACGGCGGCCTTGCCGCTGGGGGAGAAGACGACCGCCTTGTCGCGGCGCAGCGCGAAGTGGCCGAGGGAGTCGCGGCGGCCGTGCCGGTCGATGAGGGCGCGCAGCCGGTCCTCGTCCTCCTCGGTCAGGTGTGCGGCCGGGTGTTCGGGCCGGAAGGCGAAGTAGATCGTCGTGATGGCGGTCAGCAGGCCCAGGGCGCCGAGGGAGTAGCCGACGGTCCAGGAGGTGGGCCCGTCGTAGTCGACGGGGCCCTCGAAGCCGAACAGGCCGTACAGGACGTGGGTGATGCGGTCGGCGAGGCTCGGGTCGCCGTACATGTGGTCGCCGTGGGTGCTCACTATGACCAGCCCGAGCGCGAGTGAACCGGCGCTCATCAGTACGAAGTTGGTGAGCGCGCGCCAGCGGCTGCGGGGGTCGGGCAGTGCCGCGAACTCGGTGCGGTGGCGCAGCAGCACGACCAGCAGGAGTGCGGAGATGACGAGCCCGACGAGCGAGTGCCGGTAGGTGAACTGGGCCACGGCGCCGGCCGGCAGCAGGGCCACGGCGGCGCGCCAGGCGCGGCGCTTGCGGCGCCTGAGGCCGTGGGCGAGGAGCAGCAGGAGGACGCCGGTGCTGAGCGAGAGCGCGGCGGCGAACGGGCCGAGCGCGCCGGGCAGCACCTCGGCGAGCGTGTGCATCCGGCTGTGTCTGAAGCGCGGGAAGACTCCGGCGGCGATGTCTACCAGACCCACGAGCGCACAGGCCCGGGCGACCACTGCGGGGACGGCCTCGGGGCGCGGACCGCGCAGAACGCGTGGCACTCGACGTGATCGTCCCGGAACCTCGCCCGACATTTCCCCATCTATCCTGACAGACATCGCATCCCGTAGTTCTGCGAGAGACCTGGAAACCGGAGCCAATCCGGCATCCGGCGACATTGCGCCCTCTAGGACGGTGTCTCGGGGGACGAGGTTCACTCCCTCATGGAAAGCAGTTTCAAAGGACACCCAAAGCCCGGGGCAAGCCGCTGTGAAGGATGCGGGGGCGCCACCGGCGGAGAGAGTGGGCAACAGCAGTCATGGGTCTCACGAGCAAGACGGTGCTGGCGCTGGCGATCCTGGCCGCCACCCTGCTGTTCATCGGCACGATCGTTTTCTGGCCCCGGCTGGCGCGCCGCGGCCGGCGGGCCGTCGGCGGCCGGGTGGTGCTGCTGCTGGCCACCCAGGTCGCGGTGTTCGCCTCGGTCGGGTTCGCCGTCAACCAGAGCTTCGGTTTCTACGCATCCTGGGACGACCTCCTCGGCAGGGAGACCGACCAGGGCGTGGTCGTCGACCACAGCACCGGGGCCCGCGGCGGCCTCCAGGTGCTCTCCACCCGGGCGGTGAGCGTGCCGGGCGGACACCTGCCCAGGGTCGGCGGCCAGATCCAGAAGATCGGCGTCGTCGGCAAGGAGACAGGCATCACCTCTCCGGCGTACGTCTATCTGCCACCGGAGTACTTCCAGCCGCAGTACGCGAAGCGCACCTTCCCCGTGGTCGTCGTGCTGACGGGCTATCCGGGCACCTCGGAGTCCCTCGTCACCAAGCTCGGCTTCCCGCACACCGCGAACGGGTTGGCGAGCGAGGGCAGGGCGCAGCCGATGATCCTGGTGATGCTGCGGCCGACCGTGGCGCCGCCCCGGGACACCGAGTGCGTGGACGTGCCGGGTGGGCCGCAGACGGAGACGTTCTTCGCCCGGGACCTGCCCGCGGCCGTCGCCGGCCACTACCGGGTCGGGTCGAAGCCCGCCAGTTGGGGCATCATCGGCGACTCGACGGGCGGCTACTGCGCGCTGAAGCTCGCGATGCACCACCCGCGCGTGTACACGGCGGCGGTGGGCCTCTCGCCCTCCTACAAGGCGCCGATCGACGCCACCACGGGAGACCTCTTCCAGGGCGACAAGCAGTTGAAGCACCATGCGGACCTGGAGTGGTACATCAGGCACGTGCCACCGCCAGACGTCTCCCTGCTGGTCACCACCAGCAGACACGGAGAGGCCAACTACGGTCCGACGATGCGGTTCGTGGATCTCGTCAGGACGAAGGCCCCGACCAGGATCTCGACGATCGTCCTGGAAAGCGGCGGCCACAACTTCAACACCTGGCGGCGCGAGATCCCCGCTTCGCTGGAGTGGCTGAGCCGACGACTGGCGGACCGCTGACGCCGCCACGCCTGACGAGGACCCGGACGCCCCAAGCCCTGTGAAGGGTTCGGGGCGGCTGTGTTTTTACCGGGCGGGGCACCAAGATTCGCCTACGCGCGGTAAGTTTCTGGCCATGCCACGTGGACGTCACCGCCATTCACCACCTCTGCACCGGCTGCTGCCTCCTGCGGCGATCGCGGGCGTCTCGCTCGTCTGCTCCCTGGGGCCATGGGTGTTCACGGACACCGGCGTCCTCCGGATGCTCGCCGCGTTCGCCGCGGCGATCACGGTCGTCGGCGCGGCCGTCATGCGGCGCTGGGACATGGAGGCGGGCAAGCAGGTCGCCGACCTCACGCGCGCGCGTGCGAACGACGACTGGCGGCACGAGGAGCGCGTCGCCGAACTGGAGACCGACCTGGAGGAGTCCCGCGAACTGCGCGTCAAGCTGGAGCAGAAGCTGCGCGCCAAGCGGGCCGAGCTCCAGGGGCTGCGCAACGAGCACGCGGCGCTGCTGCGGCGGTACGCCACGGCGGAGACCGAGCGGGCCAGCGCCCTGGAGGGCCGGCGACTGCTGGAGCTGGAGGCCGCGGTACCGGCTGAGGACTCGGGTGCGGACTCGGACGTGGACGTCGACGCGAAGGCGGCCGCGGTCACGGAGTCGGCGCGGGCGTTTCCGGCCGGGTCCGGCGAGTCGGCGGACGGGGCGGACGGGGCGGACTCCGACGAGGCCGCGCTGGACGCGGCGGCGGCAGGGGTGTCGGCGGCGCTGGGCGCGGTCGGCGCGCAGGTCGCGGCCGACGCGGACTCCGAGGAGACCCCGGCGGCACCGGCGATCTTCTCGCCGGAGGGTTCCTCGCTCTTCCTGCGGGCGCGGGCGGCGCTGGCCAGGTTCGACGGCGAGGCTCCGGCGAAGCACGAACCGGCCCCGGCCGCGGCGGAGATATCCGCGGCCGTCTCGAAGGTCCCTGAGGTCCCTGAGGTCTTTGCGCTCTCCGACGGCCCTGGTGCCGGCAGGCCGGAGGCCGTACGGGAGGACGAGGCGAAGGGGAAGCCCGAGGCGGCCCGCGGCCATACGCGCGCCGCCTCCACCCCCGCCGAGGCGAAGCCCGCCAAGCCCGTGCGCGGCTCCGGGCACTACACCGTGCCGACCGCGGTGGCGGTCGTACCGACGAGCGCGCCGATGCGCAGGCCCGGCGCCGAGGGCGGGTTCGACTTCTTCGGTACACAGACGGAGACGGGGGCGGACGCGCTGGAGGCCGTGCAGAACGAGGACCTCGCCGACGTGGTCGGGCAGGAGGCGCTCGCGCTGCACAAGGCGGAGTCCGAGGCCCGGTTCAAGCCCGCCGACGAGGAGTCGCGCGGGGTCGGGATCGGTCAGGTGATCGACCTGACGGCACACGACGAGACCGAGCAGATCGACCTGCAGGGGCTGCGGAGCGCGGTTTCCTGACGGTCGGCCATATCCTGCTGCGTCCCTGCGTCCCTGCGTCCCTGCGTCCCTGCGTCCCTGCGTCCCTGCGTCCCCGCGTCCGTGACGCCGGTTACGCCATCCACCGGTCCGGTCGCGCGTCCCGCCGTCCCGTCCGGGACCGCTCCGCCTGTCCCCGGAGCAGCTCCGCGGCCTCTTGGGCGTCCCGTAGACCGGCTGTGACGGTCTTGTTGGCCCCTGTGTCCACGTGGATGTCCGCGAGGCCCTTGAAGCGCGCCCAGGGCCCCTGCTTCAGCCGTACGCTCTGGACCTTGGCGTGCGGGACCAGGGCCAGGCTGCGGCGCAGCAGCCCGTGCCGGGAGACGAAGACGCTGTCGGTGACGGCGATGCCGTAGCCGCGCCACCAGAACGGCAGACACCAGGCGGCCCGGCGCGGCGGACGCGACAGCGACGCGGGCACCGTCACCCCTGGCAGCACCTGGCCTATCACCGCCTCCGCGATCTCGCGCGGGGCCACCGGCACCAGCACCGAGTTCGACGAGCCCGCCACGTCCAGCTCCACCCGGACCCACCCGCGCCGCCGCCACAGCAGCGGCTCCACGATCCGTACGGTCTGGACGCGTCCCGGCGGCACCGTCTCGTGGGTGCGGTCCAGGAGGCCGTGGTCGATGCGCAGCCCGTCCGGGGACTCGCCGACCGTCCAGTCGTACTCGCTGATGAACCGCCCCACACTGCTCGCGCCCGCCGCGCCGAGCAGCGGTACGCCGGTCGCGAGCACTGTCCACAGGTTGTGGGTGGCGAACCAGAGGAACGGCGGTACGACCAGGGCGGCGGCCAGCGATCCCCAGGTCGCGCCGGTCAGCAGCAGGGAGACGGCGAGCACACGCGCGGGGATGTGCAGCAGCCGCCGGGCCGGTGCCTCGCCCACCTCGTGCGCGGTCTCGGGCGCGAAACCGGCCGCTCGGGCGAGGAGTTCGGCCCGCAGGGCACGCGCGTGCCCCTCGCCCAGGTAGGCCAGCTCGTCCTTCTTGTCCGTCCCCACGACGTCCAGCTTGAGCTTGGCGACGCCCGCGACGCGGGCCAGCAGCGGCTGCGTGATGTCGACGGCCTGGATGCGTTCGAGCCGGATGTGCACGGTGCGCCGGAACAACAGGCCGGTACGGATGCGCAGTTCGCTGTCGGTCACCGCGAAGTGCGTGAACCACCAGGTCAGAAAGCCGTACAGGGCGCCGCCGACGACGAACACGGCGAGGCCGAGGAGCAGGGTCGTGGTCGTCAGCCTGGTCAGCTGCCGCTGCGCCTGGTCGGGGTCGTGCACCGCCCACCCGATGAGCACGGCGACCGGCGCCCACGCGCGCCTGAGCGGCGTGACGGGATGCAGCCGCTGTTCGAAGACCGGCTGTTTGCCGTCCTCCATGGGTACGTCCGTCTCGGTCCCCGGGGTCGTCACAGCCCCGCCGATCGGGCTTCGCCGAGCTCGGTGAGCCGGTCCCGCAGCCGTTCCGCCTCCGCCGGTTCGAGGCCCGGGATGAGCGCGTCGGTCGCGGCGGCCGCCGTGTGCAGCTGCACGCTCGCCAGCCCGAAGTGCCGCGCGACGGGCCCCGACGTCACCTCGACCAGCTGCATCCGCCCGTACGGCACGATGGTCTCCTCGCGCCACAGCACACCCCTGCTGATCAGCAGGTCGTTGGCGCGCTCGGCGTACCGCCAGGAGGCCCAGTTGCGGCCCAGCATCGGCCAGCCCCACAGCAGCAGGCCGAGCGGCAGCAGCGCGAAGGCCGCCCACGCGGGCCCGGCGAGCAGGCCGGGCAGCAGCCCCGCCGCGAGCGTCAGCGGCACCAGCCAGACCACCAGCAGCAGCCGGCGCATCCGCAGCAGGTCCCGGGGCAGCCCGGTCCACACCGTCTCGCCGTGCGGTTCGCCTCGCGTTTCGCCCGCGCTCTCCGGGCTCCCCGTCTCCATGCCGCAAGCGTACGTAGGACAGACTGTGTTCATGAGTCCCACGACGGAGGCCATGGTCGGTATCGGCGGCGCCGCGGAGAGCACCGACATGGTGCTCAACATCGGGCCCCAGCACCCGTCCACGCACGGCGTGCTGCGGCTGCGGCTCGTGCTCGACGGCGAGCGGATCCAGCACGTGGAGCCGGTGATCGGCTATATGCACCGAGGCGCGGAGAAGCTCTTCGAGGCGCGTGACTACCGTCAGATCATCATGCTGGCCAACCGGCACGACTGGCTGTCGGCGTTCTCCAACGAGCTGGGCGTGGTCCTCGCCGTGGAGCGGATGCTCGGTATGGAGGTCCCCACGCGCGCGGTGTGGACGCGCACGCTGCTCGCGGAGCTGAACCGGGTGCTCAACCACCTGATGTTCCTGGGTTCGTACCCGCTCGAACTGGGCGGGATCACGCCGATGTTCTATGCCTTCACGGAGCGTGAGGAACTCCAGCACGTCATGGAGGAGGTCTCCGGCGGGCGCATGCACTACATGTTCAACCGCGTCGGCGGCCTGAAGGAGGACCTGCCGGCGGGCTGGGCCACGCGCGCGCGTGCCACTGTCTCGTCCGTGCGCTCGCGCATGGACCGGTTCGACGACCTGGTGCTCGGCAACGAGATCTTCCGGGGCCGCACGCGGGGCGTGGGCGTGCTCGCGCCGGAGGCCGTGCACGCGTACGGCGTGAGCGGGCCGATCGCGCGCGCCTCGGGTGTGGACTTCGACCTGCGCCGCGATGAGCCGTATCTGGCGTACGGCGAACTCCAGGACACCCTGAAGGTGGTGACCCGGCAGGAGGGCGACTGTCTCGCCCGCTTCGAATGCCTCCTGGAACAGACGTACAACGCGCTCGACCTGGCCGACGCCTGCCTCGACCGCCTCGCCGAACTGCCGCCGGGCCCGATCAACCAGCGCCTGCCGAAGGTCCTCAAGGCGCCCGAGGGCCACACGTACGCGTGGACCGAGAACCCCCTCGGCATCAACGGCTACTACCTCGTCAGCAAGGGCGAGAAGACCCCGTACCGGCTGAAGCTGCGCTCGGCCTCCTACAACAACATCCAGGCGCTGGCGGTACTGCTGCCGGGGACGCTGGTCGCGGACATGGTGGCGATCCTGGGGTCGCTGTTCTTCGTGGTGGGGGACATCGACAAGTAGGTCCCGGGGCCCGTGAACGGGGCAGGCTCGCCGGGACCGGGTCCTCAGAGGAGCGGGTCGGGAAGTCCCACCGGCTCCACCAGCCACCCGAAATCCCCGAGCCCGCCCGTCGCCGTCAGCTCGGCGGCCTCTCCGGCGCCCGACAGGGCCCGTACGTACGCGGCGGGGTCCGTGGACGCCAGGGACAGCGGAGGCCGCCCGCCTGCCACCCCGAGGGCGTGCAGGGCCTCCCGCTGGGTCAGCAGCCGCGACCCAGGCCCCGCGCAGGCGTCCAGTGCCACATGGGCGGTCACGTCGCACGAGCCGTCCGGCACGGGCGCGGTCTCGCGTCCGTGCCGGAAGCCGGTGAGCGTCCCGAAGGGCGGCCGGGCGCCGGCCGTGTGCGCGTAGTCGACGGCGACGGCGAGCCCCCGGTCGACGGTGGCTGCGGCGGCGGCCCAGGCGGTGTCCCTGGGGAGCCCGATCTCGGCCCGCGCCCCCGGCTCCGGCGGCAGTGGCCACCACCGCGCAAGCCACCGCGCCTCCGCGCCGGCGACCGGCTCCCCGAGCCGCTCGGTCCCGTCCCGCCGTACGAGAACGAGGCGCGGTACGCCCTCGGGGCCCACCTGCGCCACCTCCACGGGGACGTTGTCCAGCCACTCGTTGGCGAACAGCAGGCCGGTGAGGCCGCCGGGAGGCTCGGTCAGCCACTCGACGCGGTGATCGAGGTCCGCGGGGCGGTCGGCCAGCTCGACGGCGTACCCACGCGCGCGTGCGGCCACTTCCGGGGGCAGGGCCGCGAGGACACGGGTGACGAGTTCGCCCCGGCCCGCGCCCATGTCGACGAAGCCGAGCGACGCGGGGCGGCCCAGCGCCTCGTCGACCCGGCACAGCAGCCGCGCCACGGCACCGGCGAACAGCGGCGACGCGTGGACGGACGTACGGAAGTGCCCGCCAGGACCCTCGGGCCGTCGGTAGAACCCGTGTTCGCCGTAGAGCGCCTCCTGTGTCGCCGCACGCCAGCCACGCCACTCGCCCGCTGTCCAGCCCGCCATCGCGCCCCTCGTCACTCCTGCCACCGGGTCAGGCTAGGGCCCGCACCCCCGCCACCCAGGGGAGAGGGTCTCCACCTTGCGGAGTACACGGGGGCTCTGCGGATCGACCCTCCGGTTGACCCCCGCCCGCACAACGCTTCCCTACTCTGGGTTACGTGCAACGCGTCTATGACTTCCTCCGCAGACACCCCGCATGGGTGGACGGCTTCTGGGCCGTCTTCCTTTTCGGGATCTCCATGCTGAGTGGAGCCGTTCAGGACACTCCCGGCGCAGCGTCTCCGGCGGTGATCACCGTGCTGACGCTCCTGCTGTGCCTGGTGATCGCCCTGCGCCGGCGCATGCCCGAGCGGATGCTCGTGCTGGCCGCCGGGGTCGGGCTGGCGCAGCTGGCCCTAGACGTCGAGCCGGTGCCCGCCGACTTCGCCCTGCTGGTGATCGTCTACACCGTGGCGGTGAGCGGACCCCGCTGGGCCTCACGGTTCGCGCTGATCGGCGGTCTGTGCGCGTCCCCGCTGGCCCAGTTGCGATGGCCGGAGAAGGAGTCGAGCACCGCGGGCAATCTCGCCCTGGTGGTCTTCCTGGCGGTGCCGTTCGCCCTCGCCTGGGTGCTCGGCGACTCGCTGCGCACCCGCCGCGCCTACTTCGCCCAGCTGGAGGAGCGCGCCGCCCGTCTCGAGCGGGAGCGCGAGGCACAGGCCAAGGTGGCGGTCGCCGCCGAGCGCGCCCGGATCGCCCGGGAGCTGCACGACGTGGTCGCGCACAACGTCTCCGTGATGGTGGTCCAGGCCGACGGCGCCGCCTACGTCCTCGACACCGCCCCCGAACAGGCGAAGAAGGCCCTGGAGACCATCTCCGGCACCGGCCGCCAGGCCCTCGCCGAGATGCGCCGCCTGCTCGGTGTCCTGCGCACCGGCGAGCACCAGGAGGGCTGCGAGTACGTTCCGCAGCCCGACGTCGAGCAGCTCGACGAGCTGATCGAGCAGTGCCGTACCTCGGGCCTGCCCGTCGACTACAAGATCGAGGGCACCCCGCGTCCGCTGCCCAGCGGCGTGGAGCTGACGGCGTACCGCATCGTGCAGGAGGCGCTCACCAACACCCGCAAGCACGGCGGCCCGAACACCGGAGCGAGCGTGCGTCTGGTCTACTTCGACGACGGTCTCGGCCTGCTCGTCGAGGACGACGGCAAGGGCGCCCCGCACGAGCACTACGAGGAGGGCGGAGCCGACGGACAGGGCCACGGCCTGATCGGCATGCGCGAGCGTGTCGGCATGGTGGGCGGCACCCTGGACGCGGGCCCGCGTCCAGGCGGCGGCTTTCGCATCAGTGCCCTGCTGCCGCTCAAACCCGCTCACTGACACGTGCACGTTCGATCAACGCATCGATGTTCGAGACGTAACGACCGGAGGACCCAGCCATGCACATCCGCGTGATGCTCGTCGACGACCAGGTGCTGCTGCGCACCGGGTTCCGGATGGTGCTCGACGCCCAGCCGGACATGGAGGTCGTGGCCGAGGCGGGCGACGGTGTCGAGGCTCTCCAGGTGCTGCGGGAGACCGAGGTCGACGTGGTGCTGATGGACGTACGCATGCCGAAGCTCGACGGGGTGGAGACCACCCGGCGCATCTGCCAGGGCGACAACCCGCCCAAGGTGCTGATCCTGACCACCTTCGACCTCGACGAGTACGCCTTCTCCGGGCTGAAGGCGGGCGCGTCCGGCTTCATGCTCAAGGACGTGCCGCCCGGCGAACTCCTCACCGCCATCCGCTCCGTGCACAGCGGCGACGCGGTCGTGGCGCCCTCGACGACGCGGCGGCTCCTCGACCGCTTCGCGCCCATGCTGCCGGGCACCGGCAAACAGCCCCAGCACAAGGAGCTGGAACGGCTCACCGGCCGTGAGCGCGAGGTCATGATCCTGGTCGCCCAGGGCCTGTCCAACGGCGAGATCGCGGCCCGGCTGGTGCTGTCGGAGGCGACCGTGAAGACCCACGTGGGTCGCATCCTGACCAAACTGGGCCTGCGGGACCGGGTGCAGGTGGTCGTCCTCGCGTACGAGACTGGGCTCGTGCGGGCGGGAGGGACCGGCTGACCGGCTGCCCGGGAGAACCGCCGTCTACCTGAGGATTCCCTCCAGGAAGTCGCTGCCCAGCCGGGCCACCATCGTCACGTCCAGCTGGTGCAGGACGTACCGGCCGCGACGGCGGGTGGTGGTCAGGCCGGCCTTTCTCAGGACGGCGAGGTGCCGGGATATCTCGGGGGCCGTCATGTTGTGCGTCCGCGCCAGCTCGGTCGTCGTGGACGAGCTGCGGGCCAGCTGGCGGCATAGCCGCATCCGCACCGGATGGGACAGCGCGGTCAGACGCAGGCCGAGCTGCTCGACCGAGGGCGGGGAGGCGAGCTCGGGGGAGCCCGCCGGGTAGTGCAGGACCGGCTGCCAGCCGTACCGGTGCAGGACCATCAGATGGGGCCAGCCCAGGCTCGTCGGGACGAGCAGGAGGCTGCCCGCCGTCGTCGTGTGGCCGTTGCCCAGTTTGTCGACGGTGATGCGGCCCGCGGCCTCGTCGAGCGTGACCGCCGACGACACCGACGCCAGCGCCTCCGACAGGCCCTTGTGGCGCAGGAGGTCCGTCTTGTGGCGGGCGTCCGCCATGAGCTGGGGGTGCAGCCTGGACCAGGTCTCGGCGAAGAAGGCATCCTCGCAGTCGGTCAGCAGTTGCCGCAGCCAGGTGCGGATCCGGGGCGGGTCGTCCAGCAGGCGCCTGGTGAACCGGACCTGGCGGGGGCCGCGCGAGACGGCCAGATCCAGGGCCCGTTGCCGCGCCCTGGGGTCGGTGAGCGCGCCGGCGCCCTGCTCGTCGTACGGCAGCGCGCAGGTGAACTCCAGGCACGCGTCCACGAACTGTTCGTCCGTCAGCCGGTCCAGCTGGTCGAGCTCCGCGGTGAGCGTGCCGCCGGGGAGGGCGCCCGCGCCCAGGCCCGCGTACGGCAGGAAGAGGTCCGAGAACGTGGAGCGCCACAGGAAGTCGGCCTCGCACATCCGGTCGGCCAGATGCGGGTCGAGCCCGGCGGTCACCCCCGTCGCCCAGCCCTGCAGCCGGGGGTGGTGTCCCGGCTCGGCCAGCGCGTGCAGCGCCATGCCGAGCTCGGCCAGCGGTGACGGCACGACGGCGATCCGCTCCCGGCCCAGCCCGCACAAGTCGATGCTCACGCTCATGGAGTCATGGTGCACCCCACCACTGACATCGATGCCTCCGCGAACGCCCCCACAGGCCCCTACAACCGCCCCACGAACTCCGTCACCGCCGCCCTCACGTCGTCCGCCGTCCACTCCAGACCGCTGGCTCGGACGAACACCTCGGTGACCGCGAGGCCCGGGCCGCCGCGGGCCCACTCGTTGGCGAACAGAACGGTCCCCGTCTCCTCGCCCTGCCGGATCGCGGCCTCCGCGGCGACCTCGTGGCCGTACGGCAGCCAGACCTGGAACTCGTTCGTGTGCGGCACGTCCGGGTGGACGCGCGTCCACGGCACCCCGGCCGCCGCGAAGCCCTCGCGCAGCGCGGCGGCGACCACGCGCGCGTGGGCCACGTACTCCGGCAGGCGCGGCAGCTCGCGGTCCAGGCCGACGAGGGCGGACAGGACCGTCGGGAACTGCTGGAAGACCGCGCCGCCGTACCGGTGGCGCCAGGCCTTCGACTCCTCGATCAGAGCCGCGGGACCGGCCAGTGCGGCGCCGCCGTAACCGTCCAGGGACTTGTAAAGCGACACGTAGACGCTGTCCGCGAGGCCCGCGATCTCGTCCAGGGGGCGCCCGAAGTGGGTGGTGGACTCCCACAGACGGGCCCCGTCGAAGTGCACCACCGCGTCGTGTTCCCGCGCCGCCGCCACGACCTCGGACAGCTCCTCCCAGGTGGGCAGCACAAAACCGGCGTCCCTGAGGGGGAGTTCCAGCATCAGCGTTCCGAAGGGCTCGGCGAAGTCGCGCACCTCGTCGGCCGTCGGCATCCTGGGCTCGCTCGTCACCCGCAGCGGGCGCAGTCCGCTGACCGTGCTGAACGCGTTCCGCTCGTGCACCTCGGGATGGGCGAGCGCGTGCAGGGCCACCGCCGGGTTCCCGGTGCGGCCCGCCCAGCAGCGCAGGGCCACCTGCTGGGCCATCGTGCCGGTCGGGAAGAAGGCGGCGGCCTCCTTGCCGAGCAGTCCGGCGACCCGCTTCTCCAGCGCCTCGACCATCCCGCCGCCGTAGATGTCGGACGGTTCGTCCAGGTCGTACGAC
Organism: Streptomyces sp. ADMS; assembly: GCF_033441795.1. NCBI lineage: Bacteria > Bacillati > Actinomycetota > Actinomycetes > Kitasatosporales > Streptomycetaceae > Streptomyces > Streptomyces sp. ADMS. The sequence goes on from NZ_JAVFVX010000033.1 coordinate 58,810, forward strand.
TCCCGCGCCTCGTCGAGCAGCGCAAGCCGCTGCCGGATCGTCCCCAGGAACCCCGGGCGCGCCAGGACCCGTTCGGCGCCCCGGATCGCGGCCCGGCGGCGCAGCCGCTGTTCGTCCCCGCCCCGCTCCCCGCCGGGTTCCCCGTCCGCAAGCCCGCTCTCGTCCGCCGTATCGCTCATGCCCCGGATCATCCCGCGCGCGGGATGGGCCGGGCACCCGGATTTCCGCGGATTCCGTGCGCGGACGGCTCCCGGGAACCCACAGCCTGTGGACAACCGGACGCCGCCCGGACCGATCGCGTTAACATGACGAGAAATCGTCCGGTACATCGTCCGGTACCCCGAGCGGACTGGAACGGGAAGGCCGCCGTCGAGTGAGTACATTCCAACAGCCAGATCCCAGGGACCGCCCCGCGCGGCTCACCGTCGGTGTGGTCGGCGCCGGACGCGTGGGCCCCGCGCTGGCCGCGTCCCTGCAACTCGCCGGGCACCGTCCGGTGGCCGTCTCCGCGGTCTCCGACGCCTCCGTCCGCAGAGCCGCGCAACTGCTCCCGGACGTACCCGTCGTGTCGCCGGCCCAGGTCATGGAGCGCGCCGACCTGGTCCTGCTGACCGTCCCTGACGACGCCCTGCCCGGCCTCGTGGAGGGACTCGCCGAGACCGGCGCCGTACGCCCGGGACAGCTGCTCGTGCACACCTCCGGGCGGTACGGCGCGAAGGTCCTGGACCCCGCCCTGAGGGTTGGCGCGCTGCCCCTGGCCCTGCATCCCGCCATGACCTTCACCGGCACTCCCGTGGACGTCCAGCGGCTCGCCGGGTGCTCCTTCGGGGTCACCGCGCGCCCCGAGCTGCGGCTGGCCGCCGAAGCCCTCGTCATCGAGATGGGCGGCGAGCCCGAATGGATCGCCGAGGAGAACCGCCCGCTCTACCACGCGGCCCTCGCCCTGGGCGCCAACCACCTGGTGACACTGGTCGCCCAGTCCATGGAGCTGCTGCGCGCGGCGGGCGTCGACGCCCCCGACCGGATGCTCGGCCCGCTGCTGGGCGCCGCCCTGGACAACGCGCTGCGCTCCGGGGACGCCGCGCTCACCGGGCCCGTCGCGCGCGGAGACGCGGGCACCGTCGCCGCGCACGTCGCGGAGCTGCGCAAGCACTCCCCGCAGAGCGTCGCCGGGTATCTGGCCATGGCCCGCGCGACCGCCGACCGCGCGCTCGCGCACGGCCTGCTCAAGCCGGAACTGGCCGAGGACCTCCTCGGGGTACTCGCGGGGAGCACGAACCCGCCCACCAACCCCGAGAGCCCCGAGAGCGACGGGGGAGACCGATGAGCAGCCGTTTCTGGGGACTTCTGTCCGACGCCGGCGAGCTGGAGGACGCACACCTGCACATCGGTGTGCCGGGGCACAACGCCGTCGTCATGACCATGGGCGCCCTCCACGAAGGCCACGCCACCCTGATCCGGGCCGCCCGCGAGCACGTCGGCCCCAAGGGCTTCGTGACCGTCACCGTCTTCGTGAACCCCCTCCAGTTCGGCCAGGGCGAGGACCTCGACCGCTACCCGCGCACCCTCGACGCCGACGTCGAACTCGCCGGACAGGCGGGCGCGGACGCGGTGTTCGCCCCCTCCGTGGCGGAGGTCTACCCGGGCGGCGAACCCCAGGTCCGGATCAGCTCGGGCCCCATGGGAGAGCGGCTGGAAGGGGCCACACGCCCCGGGCACTTCGACGGCGTGCTCACCGTCGTCGGCAAACTGCTCCACCTCACCCGGCCCGACGTGGCCTTCTTCGGGCAGAAGGACGCCCAGCAGCTCGCGATGATCCGCCGGATGGTCCGCGACCTGAACTTCGGCGTGGAGATCGTCGGCGTACCGACGGTGCGCGAGGCCGACGGCCTGGCCCTGTCCAGCCGCAACCGCTACCTCTCCCCGGAGGACCGGCGTACGGCGCTCGCGCTCTCCCAGGCCCTGTTCGCCGGCAGTGACCGGCACGCCGCCCAGGAGGCGCTGCGCGCGCGGGCCCGCGAAGTGCCCGCCACGCACGCGCGTGCCCAGGCCCTCAGCGCGCTCGGCGAATCCCGCGCCGCGGCCGACGCGCACGCCGTCGCCAAGGTCCCCGCAGACGGTCCCGCCGCCGTCCGGGCCGCCGCCCGCCTCGTCCTGGACGACGCGGCCCGACTCCGGCCCCCGCTGGTCCTCGACTACCTCGCCCTGGTCGACCCCGCCGACTTCACCGAAATCCCGGACGACTTCACGGGCGAAGCCGTCCTCGCCGTCGCAGCCAAGGTCGGGACAACCCGGCTGATCGACAACGTCCCTCTCACTTTCGGAACCCCCGGAGCCGCCTCGTGACCACCACAGGCCCCACAGCCGGCCCTAGGGCCTGTCGTCACACTCCCGCCTGCCTGGCGACGCCATGCACGCACTCTCGCCGCACCGGGCACAGGCCCACGTACAACCAGTACGAGGGCCTGCACCCGGCACGCCGAGAGCACGCACCTGACGCCGTCAGGCCCGCCCTCCGGGCGGACGACGGGAATGTGACGACAGGCCCTGGCGCCGGCACCTCCACGGGCATACGGCTGCACGCCCCCGCCCCCGGCTGGGCCCTCGCCGCGGACGTCGTGGTCGTGGGCTCCGGTGTCGCCGGGCTCACCGCCGCCCTGCGTTGCGACGCGGCCGGCCTGAAGACGGTCGTCGTCACCAAGGCCCGCCTCGACGACGGATCCACCCGCTGGGCCCAGGGCGGCATCGCGGCGGCCCTGGGAGAGGGCGACACCCCCGAACAGCACCTGGACGACACCCTGGTGGCCGGCGCGGGCCTGTGCGACGAGGAGGCCGTACGGATCCTCGTCACGGAGGGACCGGACGCCGTACGGCGGCTCATCGAGACCGGCGCCCACTTCGACGAGTCCTCCGGAGGAGGACTGGAACTGACCCGCGAGGGCGGCCACCACCGGCGTCGCATAGCGCACGCGGGCGGCGACGCGACCGGCGCGGAGATCTCCCGCGCCCTCGTCGAGGCCGTCCGCGCGCGGGGACTGCGTACGGTCGAGAACGCGCTCGTCCTGGACCTCCTGACGGACGCCGACGGCCGTACGGCGGGCGTGACCCTGCATGTCATGGGAGAGGGCCAGCACGACGGCGTGGGAGCCGTCCACGCCCCCGCCGTGGTCCTCGCCACCGGCGGCATGGGCCAGGTCTTCTCGGCGACCACCAATCCGTCCGTGTCGACCGGCGACGGCGTCGCCCTGGCCCTGCGCGCGGGCGCCGAGGTCAGTGACCTCGAATTCGTCCAGTTCCACCCCACCGTGCTCTTCCTGGGAGCGGACGCCGAGGGCCAGCAGCCGCTCGTCTCCGAGGCGGTACGCGGTGAGGGCGCCCATCTCGTCGACGCCGACGGCGTGCGCTTCATGACCGGCCAGCACGAACTCGGCGAACTCGCGCCCCGGGACATCGTCGCCAAGGGCATCATGCGCCGCATGCAGGAACAGGGCGCCGAACACATGTTCCTGGACGCCCGGCACTTCGGCACGCACATGTGGGAGCACCGCTTCCCGACGATCCTCGCCGCCTGCCGCACCCACGGCATCGACCCGGTCACCGAGCCCGTCCCGGTCGCCCCGGCCGCCCACTACGCCTCCGGCGGCGTCCGCACCGACTCCCGGGGCCGCACGACCGTCCCCGGCCTGTACGCGTGCGGCGAGGTCGCCTGCACCGGCGTCCACGGCGCCAACCGGCTCGCCTCGAACTCCCTCCTGGAGGGCCTGGTCTACGCCGAGCGCATCGTCGCCGACATCACCGCGGCCCACGCCGGAAACGGCCTCCACACGCGCGTGCCCGTCCCCGTCCCGCACCCCGAGAAGCCCGCGCACCCGCTGCTCGCCCCCGAGGCCCGCTTCGCGATCCAGCGCATCATGACCGAGGGCGCCGGAGTACTGCGCTCCGCCGCCTCCCTGGACACCGCCGCCGCGGCCATCCAGAAACTGCACACCGACGCCCGCGACGCCCTCGACGAGAACGGCAAGACCGCCGAGCCCGGCGTCGACACCTGGGAGGCCACCAACCTCCTGTGCGTGGCCCGCGTCCTGGTTACCGCCGCCCGTCTCCGTGAGGAGACCCGCGGCTGCCACTGGCGCGAGGACCACGCCGAGCGCGACGACACGGCCTGGCACCGCCACATCGTCGTACGGCTGAATCCCGACCGGACGCTGGCCGTACACACCACCGACACCGCAGACTTCCCCCCGACCCGGCATCATCAGCCGGAGCACCGTCCCCAGGAGCAGTGACAGAAGTGAGCACCCCCGACCTTCCCCTCGCCGAGAGCGGCGGCTGCGGCGACGGCTGCGCCTGCGGCGCTGCCTCCGACATGCCAGACGACGTGTACATGGAGTGCGGCCTCGACCCCGCGCTCGCCGCTCTCCTCGCCGACGCCGGCCTCGACCCGCTGGAGGTCGAGGACATCGCCAACGTCGCCATCCAGGAGGACCTCGACCACGGCGTTGACGTGACGACCGTCGCGACCATCCCCGAGGAGGCCCGCGCCACCGCCGACTTCACCGCCCGCGAGGGAGGCGTCGTGGCCGGTCTCCGGGTCGCCGAGGCGGTCGTCTCCGTGGTCTGCACCGACGAGTTCGAGGTCGAGCGGCACGTCGAGGACGGCGACCGCGTGGAGGCCGGGCAGAAGCTGCTCAGCGTCACCACCCGCACCCGTGACCTGCTGACCGCCGAGCGCAGCGCGCTCAACCTCCTGTGCCGCCTGTCCGGCATCGCGACCGCCACGCGCGCGTGGGCGGACGTTCTGGAGGGGACCAAGGCGAGGGTCCGCGACACCCGCAAGACGACTCCCGGCCTGCGCTCCCTGGAGAAGTACGCGGTACGTTGCGGCGGCGGCGTCAACCACCGCATGTCCCTGTCGGACGCGGCGCTCGTCAAGGACAACCACGTGGTGGCCGCCGGGGGTGTCGCCCAGGCCTTCAAGGCCGTACGGGACGCCTTCCCGGAGGTACCGATCGAGGTCGAGGTCGACACTCTCCATCAGCTGCGCGAGGTCGTCGACGCGGGCGCCGACCTGATCCTCCTGGACAACTTCACCCCCGGCGAGTGCGACGAGGCCGTCGCGATCGTCGACGGCCGCGCCGTGCTGGAGGTCTCGGGCCGGCTCATCCTGAAGAACGCCAGGGAATACGCCGACACCGGCGTCGACTACCTGGCGGTCGGCGCCCTCACCCACTCCTCGCCGATCCTCGACATCGGTCTCGACCTGCGAGCGGCGGAGTAGGTACGGCCATGCTGCTGACCATCGACGTGGGAAACACGCACACCGTCCTCGGCCTCTTCGACGGCGACGAGATCGTCGAGCACTGGCGCATCTCCACGGACGCGCGCCGCACGGCCGACGAACTCGCGGTCCTCCTCCAGGGCCTCATGGGCATGCACCCGCTCCTCGGGGACGAGCTGGGCGACGGCATCGACGGCATCGCCATCTGCGCGACCGTGCCGTCGGTGCTGCACGAGCTGCGTGAGGTGACGCGGCGGTACTACGGCGATGTACCGGCGGTGCTGGTCGAACCCGGCGTGAAGACGGGCGTACCGATCCTCACCGACAACCCGAAGGAGGTCGGCGCGGACCGCATCATCAACGCGGTCGCCGCCGTCGAGCTCTACGGCGGGCCCGCGATCGTCGTCGACTTCGGTACCGCGACCACGTTCGACGCGGTGTCCGCGCGCGGGGAGTACGTCGGCGGGGTCATCGCGCCCGGGATCGAGATCTCGGTCGAGGCGCTCGGGGTGAAGGGGGCGCAGCTTCGGAAGATCGAGGTGGCGCGCCCCCGGGCCGTGATCGGCAAGAACACGGTCGAGGCGATGCAGGCGGGCATCATCTACGGGTTCGCCGGTCAGGTGGACGGTGTGGTGACCCGGATGGCGAAGGAGCTGGCGGAGGACCCGGACGACGTGACGGTGATCGCCACGGGTGGGCTGGCGCCGATGGTGCTCGGGGAGGCGTCGGTGATCGACGAGCATGAGCCGTGGCTGACGTTGATCGGGCTGCGGCTGGTGTACGAGCGGAACGTGTCGCGTATGTGAGTCTCGCCCCCGCCGCCCTGCCCGTCCCGTCCTCGGGGGCTCCGCCCCCGAACTCCCGTTCGCGCTGAACGCGCTCGCCTCGAACACCGGACGGGCTGAGTTGCCTGGGCCCGGGGCTGGGGAAGTGGTGGCGGCGGGTGGGTGACAAACAAATTGCGCGAGTCGGTCTCGGCCATCGAGTGCCGGACGCCTCCGCGAGGGTGTGCACGGCCACCCGGGTGGCTCGCTGCGCCACACCTCCTCTGCAATGTCGAGTTTGTCTGATTAGCGCGTATCGTCGCCGCATGCCCACGCCATTCGGATCTCGCGGCGGCATGGCGTTCGGTGCGGAGGAGCTGCGTGTGCTCCGTCGCGCTCTCGCCCTCGCCCTCCACCCCGGCCCCGCCCCCGTCGAGGACGTCCAGGACTGTCTCCGGCTCGCCGAGTCCGTCGACGAGGCGGCGCGCGAGGGGGTCAGGCTGCGCGCCTTCCTCGTGGCCGACCTCGCCCGCTACCGCGCCGCCCTGCCCGGCACCGCCGCCGGCTATCTCACGCTCCTGGAGGAGGCCCTGGGTTCCGGTTACCGCCCGGCCCCGGACGACCTCGCCGCCCTCCGGGCCCTGCGGGGGAACCCGGTCGCCGCCGCCCTCCTGGACCGCTGTATGCGGCACGCGGAACGGGACGTACGGGCCCGGCTGGGCGCCAGAGTGGCCGGCCGTCAGCCGGTCGCGCCGACGGTCCCCGCCTCCCGCACCCGCCTCCTGGCCCTGCCCGGAGGTCTTGCCACCGAGGAGCCCGTCAGGAAGCCCGCCCGGAAGCCCGCGGAGAAGCAGCCGCACGAGCGGCCCGCCCCCACTCCCCGGCCCGCACCCGACGCCCCCAGGCCCGCCCGCCCCATCCCCACCCCGGGCGAGGTCTTCCCGCGCCGCAAGCCGACCCCGCCCGCGAATCCCCCGCAGCAGCTTGCCGCGGGCTGAAAAGAACCGGATCGAGCTGGACCACCTTCCAAGGCCCGGGCCCCCGCCCGGGCCTTCCGTCCGCCCTGGCTACTCTGGACGCATGGACTACGTCTCCGCGCTCGTGCCCCCCGTAGTGATGGCCGCGCTCTTCATCGGTGTCATCGTGACGATCGTGAAGAGTCAGGGCGGTGCCAACAAGGCCAAGGAGGATGCCGCCGTCGACGCCACCCTCGCCCGGGCCGAGCAGGTCGAGCAGACCGGACTGGATCGCCCCGTTTCGTAGGTGTTCGGCAGTGAAAGCGCACGTCCTTCGCGCTATTCGCCGTTTCTCCCACTAGTGTGCTGAGTTGTGCCTCGCCCATTGGGAGAACTCGAAGACGCGGTCATGACGCGGGTGTGGAAGTGGAACCGCCCGGTCACCGTTCGAGAAGTCCTGGAAGACCTTCAGCAGGAACGGTCCATCGCGTACACCACGGTGATGACCGTTTTGGACAATCTCCATCAGAAGGGCTGGGTCCGTCGTGAGGCGGAAGGCCGGGCCTATCGATATGAGGCGGTCTCCACCCGTGCCGCCTACGCGGCGGCGCTGATGAACGACGCGTGGTCGCAGAGTGACAACCCCGCCGCCGCTCTTGTCGCCTTCTTCGGCATGATGAGCGAAGAACAGCGGGTCGCCCTCAGGGATGCCGTTCACATCGTCCAAGGGCCGGAACAGGTCGAACAGCCCCGACGGACAGAACAGGCAGTACAGACCGATCAGGCGGAAGCCGCGGAACACACCGCCTCGCAGAACCCCGCCTCGGTCCAGGACTCCACCGGGCGATAGCGTCCGCTCATGTCAGCGATGCGTCCCGAAGTCACAGCGAAAGCCATCAGCGTCCGGCGGGCCAGGACCAGCGATGTCCAGGCCGTACGCGGACTCCTTGACTCGTTCGTCCGTGGCCGTATCCTGCTCGACAAAGCGACGGTGACGCTTTACGAGGACATCCAGGAGTTCTGGGTCGCCGAACGCGACGACAACGGTGAGGTCGTGGGCTGCGGCGCACTCCATGTGATGTGGGAGGACCTCGCCGAAGTCCGTACTCTCGCCGTGAACCCGGACCTGAAGGGTTCCGGTGTGGGGCATCAGTTGCTGGAGAAGTTGCTGCAGACCGCCCGCTGGCTCGGTGTTCGACGCGTTTTCTGTCTGACCTTCGAAGTGGACTTCTTCTCGAAGCACGGCTTCGTGGAGATCGGCGAGACCCCTGTTGACACCGATGTCTACGCCGAGCTGCTGCGTTCCTATGACGAGGGCGTCGCGGAGTTCCTCGGTCTCGAACGAGTGAAACCGAACACCTTGGGCAACAGCCGGATGCTTCTGCATCTGTGATCGGGCATCGGGCAATTTCCGTGAGCCGCCCTGCCCAGGTTCCCTATGTCCGAAACGCGTACGTTTTCGGACCGTGGAAGGGCGGTCGGTCTCTCCCGGGGGTTTGTGTTTTTCCGGCAAAAGCGGTTTGCTTTCCGACGTACTGCAGTACTGCATATAACAGGGGACGCGAAACAGCGGCGTACGCCGCGCGGTTCGGCTCCCAAGTTATCGATGAAAGGAAATCCGGTGGCACAGAAGGTTCAGGTCCTTCTTGTCGACGACCTCGACGGCGGCGAGGCCGACGAGACCGTGACGTTCGCGTTGGACGGCAAGACGTACGAGATCGACCTCACGACTGCCAATGCTGACAAGCTCCGCGGTCTTCTTGAGCCCTACGCCAAGGGCGGCCGTCGTACCGGAGGCCGTGCTTCGGGTGGGCGTGGAAAGGCGCGCGTCGCTTCCGGCGGCAGCCAGGACACCGCGCAGATCCGCGCTTGGGCGAAGGAGAACGGTTACGAGGTCAACGACCGTGGCCGCGTTCCCGCGTCCATTCGTGAGGCTTACGAGAAGGCCAACGGCTGAGCGCACGCGCGCCGCAGTCGGATGCGATGGCATTGCGTCGCCAGCGTGTCCACCAGCCGTACGAGATCGGGGGCGCCTCCGACGCCTCCCAGGGCCGACATCGTCGGCAGCGGGATTTCCCTCCCGCACCCTGTTTCAGGGGGCCGCAGCCAGACAGCGGCCCCCTGCGGATTTGTGCGACCCGGCGAGCAGCCCGGCGAGCAGTCCGCCGTGACGGGGAATCCGGGCGGCCGGGGCGCCTCGATGTGGCCGCCCGCGCCGATCGCCCCCAGGTCCGGTGTGAGCCGTCCCCACTCCAGCCAGTCCAGCAGCCCGGGCAACTCGTCCGCGCTGCCCGCGGCCACCAGCAGCAGCATCCGGTCCCCGCTCAGGGCCACCGGAGAGCCCGGCGCCCGGCTCCGCCCCCGGTGTCGCAGAGCCGCGTCGCCCGCCTGAGCCGGCACGGTCAGTACGTCGAAGCGCAGACCCGCGACGAGTCTCAGGGGAAGTCCCGCAGTTCCGGAATCGGGCACTGTCGCCCATCCCAGTTCGTTCTCGTACCAACGCCGGGCGTCGCTCGTGTCGAGGGAGCGGCGAGGAAGGGGGACAGTGGGAACCATGCAGAGCCAACCGTCGCGAGAGGCCGCGAGTTACGCTGAGTATCCCCCTGGATGCGCAGAGTGTCGATTTCGGGGATGCGTGGAGGGGTTCGGCGGCGCAAGGTTGTTCGCCCGTAGCGGAGGGAACGGGTGCATCCGGCATGGAGTGTCGGTCCGTACGGGTAAGACATCCCTAGTGGGAGGGGGCGACACGCAGAAAAGGGCGTCTCACGTTCGCCATCGGCGTACTGATAGTGAGGGTATCTCCCTGGCCTGCGGGAACATCGTCTCGCACGATCGGGTTGGAGCATATGTCGGCGTACGGGGTCAGGAGGCTGTGTTGGTTCTCGGTCCGGTGTCGGCAGTTGGAATGAGCGGTCCCCGCTTGCGGGACTAAGCTGCGGAAGGACAGGGAGGGGAGCGTCCCCTTACTGCCTGACCGCTCTGAGGAGCGATTAACGATGTTCGAGAGGTTCACCGACCGCGCGCGGCGGGTTGTCGTCCTGGCTCAGGAAGAAGCCCGGATGCTCAACCACAACTACATCGGCACCGAGCACATCCTCCTGGGCCTGATCCACGAGGGTGAGGGTGTCGCCGCTAAGGCCCTGGAGAGCCTCGGGATTTCGCTCGAGGCGGTCCGCCAGCAGGTGGAGGAGATCATCGGCCAGGGCCAGCAGGCCCCGTCCGGGCACATCCCCTTCACTCCCCGTGCCAAGAAGGTCCTGGAGCTGTCGCTCCGCGAGGCCCTTCAGCTGGGCCACAACTACATCGGCACGGAACACATCCTGCTCGGCCTGATCCGCGAGGGTGAGGGTGTCGCCGCCCAGGTCCTCGTCAAGCTGGGCGCAGATCTCAACCGGGTGCGGCAGCAGGTCATCCAGCTGCTCTCCGGCTACCAGGGCAAGGAGACCGCCGGCGCCAGTGGCGGCCCCGCCGAGGGCACCCCCTCGACGTCCCTGGTCCTCGACCAGTTCGGCCGGAACCTCACCCAGGCCGCTCGTGAGTCCAAGCTCGACCCGGTCATCGGGCGCGAGAAGGAGATCGAGCGGGTCATGCAGGTGCTGTCCCGCCGTACGAAGAACAACCCGGTCCTGATCGGTGAACCCGGCGTCGGCAAGACCGCCGTCGTCGAGGGCCTCGCCCAGGCCATCGTCAAGGGCGAGGTGCCCGAGACCCTCAAGGACAAGCACCTCTACACCCTGGACCTCGGCGCGCTGGTCGCCGGCTCCCGCTACCGCGGTGACTTCGAGGAGCGCCTGAAGAAGGTCCTCAAGGAGATCCGCACTCGCGGCGACATCATCCTGTTCATCGACGAGCTGCACACGCTCGTCGGCGCGGGTGCCGCCGAGGGCGCCATCGACGCGGCCTCCATCCTCAAGCCGATGCTGGCCCGCGGTGAGCTCCAGACCATCGGTGCCACCACGCTCGACGAGTACCGCAAGCACCTCGAGAAGGACGCGGCCCTTGAGCGCCGCTTCCAGCCGATCCAGGTGGCGGAGCCTTCCCTCCCCCACACGATCGAGATCCTCAAGGGCCTGCGCGACCGGTACGAGGCGCACCACCGCGTCTCGATCACCGACGAGGCCCTGGTGCAGGCGGCGACGCTCGCCGACCGGTACATCTCCGACCGGTTCCTGCCCGACAAGGCGATCGACCTCATCGACGAGGCCGGTTCCCGGATGCGCATCCGCCGGATGACCGCTCCGCCGGACCTGCGCGAGTTCGACGAGAAGATCGCGGGCGTGCGCCGCGACAAGGAGTCCGCGATCGACTCGCAGGACTTCGAGAAGGCCGCCTCCCTCCGTGACAAGGAGAAGCAGCTCCTCGCCGCGAAGGCCAAGCGGGAGAAGGAGTGGAAGGCCGGCGACATGGACGTCGTCGCCGAGGTCGACGGCGAGCTGATCGCCGAGGTCCTCGCGACCGCCACCGGCATCCCGGTCTTCAAGCTGACCGAGGAGGAGTCCTCGCGTCTGCTGCGCATGGAGGACGAGCTCCACAAGCGGGTCATCGGCCAGAAGGACGCTGTCAAGGCGCTCTCGAAGGCGATCCGTCGTACGCGTGCCGGTCTGAAGGACCCGAAGCGTCCCGGTGGTTCGTTCATCTTCGCGGGCCCGTCCGGTGTCGGTAAGACCGAGCTGAGCAAGGCCCTGGCCGAGTTCCTCTTCGGTGACGAGGACGCGCTGATCTCCCTCGACATGTCGGAGTTCAGCGAGAAGCACACGGTGTCGCGTCTCTTCGGTTCCCCGCCCGGATACGTGGGTTACGAAGAGGGCGGCCAGCTGACCGAGAAGGTCCGCCGCAAGCCGTTCTCCGTCGTCCTCTTCGACGAGGTCGAGAAGGCGCACCCGGACATCTTCAACTCGCTGCTGCAGATCCTGGAGGACGGTCGCCTGACCGACTCCCAGGGCCGGGTCGTGGACTTCAAGAACACGGTCATCATCATGACGACCAACCTCGGCACGCGGGACATCTCGAAGGGCTTCAACCTGGGCTTCGCGGCCTCCGGTGACAAGAAGTCCAACTACGAACGCATGAAGAACAAGGTCTCGGACGAGCTCAAGCAGCACTTCCGCCCCGAGTTCCTCAACCGCGTCGACGACGTGGTCGTCTTCCCGCAGCTGACGCAGGACGACATCCTCCAGATCGTCGACCTGATGGTCGGCAAGGTGGACGAGCGCCTCAAGGACCGGGACATGGGTATCGAGCTCTCCCAGCCCGCCAAGGAGCTGTTGTCCAAGAAGGGTTACGACCCCGTCCTGGGCGCCCGCCCGCTGCGTCGCACGATCCAGCGCGAGATCGAGGACACGCTCTCCGAGAAGATTCTCTTCGGTGAGCTGCGTCCCGGCCACATCGTGGTCGTCGACACGGAGGGCGAGGGCGAGACGGCGACCTTCACCTTCCGCGGCGAGGAGAAGTCGGCGCTGCCCGACGTCCCGCCGATCGAGCAGGCCGCCGGCGGTGCCGGACCGAACCTGAGCAAGGAGGCCTGACCTTCCGGGCGTTCGCCAGAGGGTTGTGCCTGACGAGAGGGGCCGGTGCTTTTCCAGCACCGGCCCCTCTCGCATGCCCTGACGACCTACGACAGCTGGCCGTCGTAGTCCGGCAGCTTGTACGTCTTCTCCGCGTGGCCGCCCGACAGGTCGGTGGCGCTGTTGCCGACGTTGGCGATGATCGTGTAGCCCTTGGACTCGATGTCGACGCGCTGCGCGGTCTTGTAGTCGGCCACGTTCCTGAAGAGGTCGATCAGGTTGCGGACATACAGCCCGGTGACGTCGTAGCCGACGTACGTGAGGTTGTACTGCGTGACGGGCTTGATGATGTCCGGGCGCGCGGTGACGAAGAAGAGGGCGACGCCGTGGTCCTGGGCGTACTGGGCCACCTTCAGCACGGGTGCGTTGGCCGGCGACGGGAAGCTGAACCCGTAGTCGGTCTCCAGGGTGGTGTTGTCGATGTCGAAGACGATCGCCGGCTTCTCCCCCGCAGGGGAGGCGGCTATGCGCTGCTTCAGGTAGGGCAGAGCCTGGTCCATCAGGGCCTGGCAGTCCTGCTGCCAGGTGGCGTAGTCGACGTCCTCGGCGGCTGCCGACACGGCCGTGGTGGCCGTGGTGGCCGCCGCCTGGGCGGTGCCGGGGCCGACCAGTATCACCGCGGCGATCGCGGTGGCCGCGGTCAGGCCGATCCGGCGTGTCCAGGGCGTCCAGGAGCCTGTTGAGCCTCTTGTCATCGGGGTGGGGGTCCTCTCACGTAGGGCCGTTCGGTGCCAGGGCATGCGAGTGTCAGGGGCATGCTTGCGGAGGTGAGTGGCGCTGGTGGGAAGGGCACATTACTCACGGGTAGCGGCGAGGTGCCAGTAGTCGGAGCGGGTTTATTCGGCCCGTTGCGCGCGTCACAGTCGCACGTCTCCGGATCTTGCGGACCGGTGACATGACGCACAGGTGAAATGTCCGTTACTAGGGCGTTTAGTGGGTGAGGGGAACGGTGAATCATGGTTTGGGCGGTGCGGTGGCTTCGGTTGCTTTGTCAATAAGTGGGTGAATTTGAGTTCAACTACGACCTTGTGTCGTAGATCGGCGGTTTGAGGATGGGCGGGCGGCGGGGGTACCAAGGGGTTGCCCATCCGGCGGGATCGCTCGTGCCGGGTGGTTTTTCTGTCCCCGTCCCCATGAGGTCCCGATGTCCCAGCGCGCCACCAGCCCGTTCCGTGAATCCCGTACGACCCGTGTTTCCCGTGTCTCCCGTACCTCTCGTTCGGCCTCGCTCCGTGTGCGGGCCGGCGTTCTGGCCGTAGGGCTCGGGGCGTCGGTCGTCCTGGGGGCGGCCGGGGTCGCGGCTGCCGCCGACACGGGGGTGACGGGTGTCGTGCAGGCTCAGGCCGCCGCCAAGAAGGCCGCCTCCTGGGTGGACCCGGTCAAGAAGTACACGCTCAGCGCCAGCTTCAACCAGGCCGGCAACCTGTGGTCGTCCACCCACTCCGGCCAGGACTTCGCCGTGCCGAGCGGCACCAAGGTCGTCGCCGCGCACGGCGGCACCGTCGTCAAGGCCGGCGGCAACGGCGCCGGCGACGGGCCCGCGTACGGCAATGCCATCGTCATCAAGCACGGCAACGGGTCGTACTCGCAGTACGCCCATCTGTCGCGGATCAATGTGAAGGTCGGCCAGGTCGTGGCCACCGGGCAGCGCATCGCCCTGTCCGGCAACACCGGCAACTCCAGCGGGCCGCACCTGCACTTCGAGATCCGTACGACCGCGAACTACGGGTCCGCCGTCGACCCCGTGGCCTTTCTGCGTGGCAAGGGCGTGACCGTCTGAGGGGTCGGCTGTCCGGCGGAGGGCGCTGGGGTTACGACCGTTCGGCGCCCTCGTGGGCCTGTGTCACCAGGCCGATAGCGACCTCCAGGACCGCCGTGCGCTTCTCGTCCGCGTTGCCCGCGAGGTCCTGGAGCACGAACATGCCGGCGTGCAGCGTGAACATCGCGCTGATGCAGCGGACCTGGTCGACCAGGGGGGCGTCCGGGTCGATGATGATCTCCCGCATGCCGAGCATGCGTGACTTGAACATGTCGCCGATGCTCAGGTCCCGTACCGTCGCCTGGTTCTCCTGCATGAAGCGGAAGAGCGGCGCCGCTTCGCTGAGCGCCTCGCTGTAGCGGCGCACGATCTCCTGCTTCGTTTCGAGGGTGTGCGGCTGCTGCCGGCCCCACTCGATCAGGTCCTCGATCGGCTTCGTCAGGTCCTCGAACAGGCTGACGATGATTTCCTCCTTGGTTTTGAAGTGGTAGTAGAGCGCCGCCTTCGAGACGTCGAGGCGCTCGGCGATCTCCCGCAGCGAGGTCTTCTCGTAGCCCTGTTCGGCAAGGAGTTCGAGCGCCACGTCCTGGATGCGCTGGCGGGTGTCCCCGCGACGGCGCTGTTTGGTGCGGTCCATTGCTCGTACTCCTGCTCCTGATGCCCTGGGGAGTCCCCTTGGGAAAGAACTTGCTTGACGCCCGGCTAGTTAGAGGTCTAGCTTCCCCAGTGTAGTCAACTTGCCGGGCGGCAGGTAAGTGGGAGTGCGTGGGGGAGTGGGTCGGAGACTATGGCGGACGCGCGGACAGTGGTGGACGAGCCGGACGGGAAGCCGGGGGCGTTGGAGGGGCAGGGCAGGCAGCCGCGGAGTGTGCGTGTCGTGCTGCTCGCGCTCATGATCGCGATGATGCTCGCGATGCTGGACAACATGATCATCGGCACGGCGATGCCGACGATCGTCGGAGAACTGGGCGGGCTCGAACACCTGTCGTGGGTCGTGACGGCGTACACGCTCGCGACCGCCGCCTCCACCCCGATCTGGGGCAAGCTCGGCGACATGTACGGGCGCAAGGGCGTCTTCATGGGCTCGATCGTGCTCTTCCTGGTCGGGTCGGCGCTCAGTGGCATGGCCCAGGACATGGGGCAGCTGATCGGCTTCCGGGCCGTGCAGGGGCTCGGCGCCGGTGGACTGATGGTCGGCGTCATGGCGATCATCGGGGACCTGATTCCGCCGCGTGAGCGCGGCAAGTACCAGGGGATGATGGCCGGCGTGATGGCGCTCGCCATGATCGGCGGACCGCTGGTCGGCGGGGCGTTGACCGACCACCTGGGCTGGCGCTGGTCGTTCTACATCAACCTGCCGCTGGGTGTCGTGGCGCTTGCCGCCATCAGCACTGTGCTGCACCTGCCGAAGAAGCGGTCGCAGACGCGGATCGACTATCCGGGCGCCGCGCTGCTGACCGTCGGCATCACCGCGATCGTGCTCGTCACGACATGGGGCGGTACGGAGTACGCGTGGAGCTCCGCCATGATCATGGAACTCACAGGCATCGGCGTCGCCTCGCTCGTCGGGTTCGTTTTCTGGCAGACCAAGGCCGCCGAGCCGATCATTCCGCTGCACATCTTCCGCAGCCGCAACTTCACCCTGATGTCGATCATGGGGTTCATCACGGGGTTCGTGATGTTCGGGGCGGTGCTGTTCCTGCCGCTGTACCAGCAGTCCGTGCAGGGAGCGTCCGCCACCAACTCGGGGTTGCTGCTGCTCCCGATGCTCGCGGCGATGATGATCGTGTCCATGATCGCAGGGCGGGTGACGACGAGCAGCGGCAGGTACAAGGTGTTCCCGCTGGTCGGCGGCGTGCTGCTGAGCGTCGGGCTGTTCCTGCTCGCCCAGATGGACACGGAGACCTCGCGGCTGACGTCCGGGGTGTACATGGCGGTGCTCGGGGCGGGCCTCGGCTGTCTGATGCAGATCACCATGCTGGTGGCGCAGAACAGCGTCGAGATGAAGGACATGGGCGTCGCGTCCTCCGCGACCACGCTGTTCCGTACCCTCGGGTCCTCGTTCGGGGTCGCGATCATGGGGGCGCTGTTCAACAGCCGGGTGCAGGACGTGATGAGCGAGCGGGCCGGGGCGCTGGGGTCCCAGGTGACCGAGCAGTCGGCGCAGCTGGATGCGGCGAGCCTGGCGAAGTTGCCTGCGGCGGCGCGGGAGGCGTACCAGTACGCGGTGTCCTCGGGAACGCACTCGGCGTTTCTGCTGGGGGCTGTGGTGGCGGTTGTGGTGCTGGTGGCGGCGGTGTTCGTGAAGGAGGTTCCGTTGAAGGGGGCGGGGCCGGAGAAGGGTGACGAGAGCGGGGGGCCGGCTTCGGCTTCGGCCAAGGGGGCTGTGGTTGAGGCGGTCTGACGTGGGGTGTTCTCGCCCCCGCCGCCCTTGCCCGTCCCAACCCGTTCCTGGGGGTGCTGCCCTCAGGCCCCCGCTACGTTCCTGAACGGGCCTCGTCCGCAAACTCCCCCAGAGGGGGTACCCCCGGACGGGCTGGAGGCGCGGGCCGGCGTTTGAGAGGCTCGGCGACTCTGCTGCGCAATTCCTCGGGGCCGCTGGACTACACCCCGCGACCTGCGGCGACGCGGCCGTGCTCGGTGCTCCGGGCGGCTGTTCCTGCGG
>NZ_JAVFVX010000340.1:0-981 GCF_033441795.1 Streptomyces sp. ADMS
TCCTGACCTCCTGCATGCCATGCAGGCGCTCTACCAACTGAGCTATAGCCCCTCGCAACCACGCGGCGGAGCCGCATGTTGACCGCGTCGCAGGGTTTCCCCGGCGGCGACGCCAACATTACCGGTCCCCCGGTGCAGCACCAAATCGTTTCCCGGGTCAGGCCGTGACGAACGAGTAGAACCTCTTGAGGGTGCAGTGCTCTTCGAGGAGCCGGCCGTAGATCGGCTCGCCCTCCAGCTCACGGTAGGTCTCGATCGGGTCGCCTTTTATGATCAGCGCCCGCGCGCATTCCTCGCACCAGTACTGGTAGTCGTGGTTCACCGGCTCCATGTCGCGGACGATGGGCGTACCACTGCCGCACCAGTCGCATTTCCTCCTGTGGGCACCCATCGATCAGCTCCAGCTGTGGCCGCAGGCCGTGCACACGTAGGAAATGCCACCGTTGTCACCGAGCACCTGGGCAACATGGCCGGAACCGCAGGAGGGGCAGCTGAGACGGGTTCTTCTGCGCCGTATGACCGCCGCTTCAGGGAGGTGACCGACCTCCCTGAGGATGCTCGCAGGCATCGCAACTCCCTCCCGTCGGGTCGCGCCCCCTTCCGGCCGTTTGATTCTGCCACGGCCGGAGCAATACGGTCAGCGACGCCTGCGTACCAGTCCGGACACGGCACCCGCCGCGGCGGTCACGGCCAGCGCGAACATGCCTGTAAGAAGAGCTTCCGCAGAGGTATACGCCTCCAGGCCCCCAAGTGACTCAAGCCGGTTCAAGATGAGTGTGGGGTGGGACCGAAGACGAGCGCCAACCCGGGCCGGGGCCAGGGCACGTTGCCGGGAGGCGGAGCGCGGGGCACGCGCCGCCGCGGGAACGGTGCACAAAAAATCCCGCCCCCCGGAGGGAGCGGGACCTTCGTCAACCGACCTTCGACTGTGGAGCTAAGGAGAATTGAACTCCTGACCTCCTGCATGCCATGCAGGCGCTC
>NZ_JAVFVX010000341.1:0-972 GCF_033441795.1 Streptomyces sp. ADMS
CCTGGAAAGACCGTCGACGTCATGGAGATCAGCGGCGCCACCGCGATCGTCTACCCCCGGGACTGAAGCCATGGAAACCTCAGCGTTCCTCATCGCCGGCCTGATCATCGCGCTGATCGCGGTTTTCACCGTGGTGCGGGCGGTCCGTATCGTGCCCCAGGCACGCGCTCGCAACGTCGAGCGGCTCGGCCGCTACCACCGGACCCTGGATCCCGGCCTCAGCCTCGTCATCCCTTTTGTCGACCGCGTTCATCCGGTGATCGATCTGCGGGAACAGGTCGTTTCCTTCAAACCGCAACCGGTCATCACCGAGGACAACCTGGTCGTCGAGATCGACACCGTGCTCTACTTCCAGGTGACCGACCCACGAGCGGCTTTCTACGAGATCGCGAATTTCCTTCAGGCGGTCGAACAGCTCACCGTGACCACCTTGCGCAACGTCGTGGGATCCATGGACCTGGAAAAGACCCTCACCTCCCGGGACACCATCAACAACCAGCTCCGTGGCGTGCTGGACGAGGCCACCGGCAAGTGGGGGCTGAGGGTCAACCGGGTGGAGATCAAAGCCATCGACCCGCCGCAGTCCATCAAGGACGCGATGCAGAAGCAGATGCGAGCCGAGCGGGACAAGCGGGCCGCGATCCTCGGGGCCGAAGGACAGCGCCAGTCGCAGATCCTCACCGCCGAAGGCGACAAACAGGCCGCCGTCCTGCGCGCGGAGGGTAACCGTACTGCTGCGATCCTCCAGGCCGAGGGCCAGTCCCGGGCCATCGACGAGGTGTTCCAGGCCGTACATCGCAACGACCCCGACCCCAAGCTGCTCGCCTACCAGTACCTTCAGACGCTGCCCCAACTCGCGCAGGGCTCGGGCAACAACTTCTGGGTGATCCCCAGCGAGATCACCTCCGCGCTCCAGGGCGTGTCCCGCGCCTTCACCGAGGTGCTGCCCCAGTCGCCGGCCACCCGCGAGAA
>NZ_JAVFVX010000342.1:0-970 GCF_033441795.1 Streptomyces sp. ADMS
CAGGTTCAGGAGGGGGTCGGGCAGATCCGGTCCGACCCATTCCGGCTGGACCTGTTGGGTGGTGGTCCCGCCCGGCTCCTGCGTCATCCGTTCCACGCTGCGCCAGTTGACCCCGTCCGGCGCCGGTAGCCCGCTCCAGTTGGCGCCCTGTATCGCCTGCCCCTGCCTCAGCAGTTTGGACTTGACGAAGGCAAAATGTTTCAGGTGGTAGGCGGCCAGCAGGTCGCGGTCGGTGACGTCCAGACCCTCGGCGAGGGCCTTGGCGGTCAGGGACCAGATCCTTTTCTGCTTCGGCAGGTCCCACGGGTCCGTGTCGGTCAGGTGGAGCACACTGCGGCCGTGTGCTTCCCGGTCCGCCGGCGGTATCTCGTTGAACAGCATCTTCGCGGCCCGGACCATCGCCCAGAGGGTGGACGCCACCTGCCCCGGCCTCGGCGCCGCCCCGACAGGCAGCGACTGAACAGAACTCAATATCGCCTCGCCCGACGTGGCGAGCTCTTTGAGGGTCACCGTCAGAGCAGGCGCCGGCACCTCGGTGCTGAGCTGCGCACCGGGATCCGCGGCGACCCGGTCCCGGGCGAAGCCCAGGAGAGCCTCGTAGGCGGCCGTGTCCGCGATCCCCCCACTGTGCTGCCGGGCGTAGAAGGACAGCATGTCCTCCCGCAGCGGCGTGACCCCGCCGAGCGCCGGATCGTTCGCACGCATCGTCTCCAGCGCGCCGATGCCCTTGAGAAGCCGCTCATACCGGCCGCCCGCCACACCACGGTCGTTCTCGACGTCGTTGCCGAACACGCCTCGCAGCCCTCGCACCAGCCGCAACGCGGTCGCACGAGTCTCCGCCTGCACAGCACCCGGACCCTCGTGCAGACCCGCCTCACGCGCCAGCCCGTCCAGCTCCTGATCAAGCGGCTCAGGCAGGAACGTGACACGACGCCCCCTCTCCCCGTTGACCGCGGCGGTCATCACACGA
>NZ_JAVFVX010000343.1:0-947 GCF_033441795.1 Streptomyces sp. ADMS
CTCGGTGCTCCGGGCGGCTGTTCCTGCGGGTCCAGCGAATTGCGCAGCAGAGTCCGGGGCCGGTCCAAACCCGGGCCAGGGCCGGTTCAAGCCGGGCCCAGCCGGGCCCAGCCGGTCCGGGGCCGTCTCGAAAGT
Source organism: Streptomyces sp. ADMS (assembly GCF_033441795.1). NCBI lineage: Bacteria > Bacillati > Actinomycetota > Actinomycetes > Kitasatosporales > Streptomycetaceae > Streptomyces > Streptomyces sp. ADMS. The sequence continues at coordinate 136 of NZ_JAVFVX010000343.1, forward strand.
CCGGGCGGCATATGCAGTAGGGCAAGGTACTCCAGCTCGCCCCCTTCTGTCCTCGTTTCCGGCAACCCTCGGAGACCGGGCGCTCACTCCCGGTAGATGTAGACGCCATGAGCAGCACACACTCGGACGTCTCGGGAGTCACCTCGGAAGGGGCCGTCTGGCTCGCCTCCGCAGGAACGTATCCGCGCAGCACGATCTCGTTCTGGGCGGAGCGGCCCACCGCCCCGCTCGTCCTGCCCTGCGGCACCGTGTTCGACGTCGTCAACACGCCCGCGGTCTTCGGCCGCCGCATGCTCGACCGCCTCTGGGGCGACGGTCCCGGCTCGGGCCCGGTGGCCGCCTACCGGGGCCGGATACTCCTGTTCGCGGCGCCGGGTACGGCCCAGCGGCTGCCGTCACTCCTGAGGTGGGAGGAGTGGGGCTCGGCCGGCGGGGGCGACGACGGTGGCGCCCGGCGCCGCCGCTCCGTCCCGCCGCTCCTCTGTCACGGCCGTGGCGACGCGGTGACGGTCCCCGCCCTGGTGAACGACGGCACCGGCCACGACACCGAGGAGGAGGCCGAGGAGGACAGCAAAGGCGATCCACGCCTCGAATCCCGCTGGGTCGTCGCCCCCGACACCTGCCGCCCCTGGCTTCCGGGGCCGGAAATCCTGCTCTGGGCGGCCGTACGAGCGGCCCGTGCCGCGGCCTCCAGCGGGGTGCGGATATCGATTTTTCCTCGCGCCGATCCGGGTGCTAAGGTCTACGACGTCAGCAGGCGCCGCTAGCTCAGTTGGTTAGAGCAGCTGACTCTTAATCAGCGGGTCCGGGGT
>NZ_JAVFVX010000344.1:0-945 GCF_033441795.1 Streptomyces sp. ADMS
CGGCGCCACCATCACCAGCGACGGCTACAAGGAGTCCCTCCAGGCCGCCATCGACGCGAAGGGCTGACGAGATGCGGCGCGTCGAGCACATCATGGGGTTCCCGATCTCGCTGCTGATCGACGACGAGAACGCTCCGGTGGAGGCGGCGGACGCCGTGTTCACCTGGCTCCACGAGGTCGACGCGCGCTTCAGCCCCTTCAAGTCCGACAGCGAGGTGTCCCGCCTCGACCGGGGTGAGCTGGACTCCGGCGAGCTGAGCGCGGACCTCACCGAGGTGCTCGGCCTGTGCGAGGAGTACCGGGTCGCGACCAAGGGCGCCTTCGCCGTACGGCTGCCCGGCCGGGGCCTGGATCCCTGCGCGATGGTGAAGGGCTGGGCGGTGCAGCGGGCGGCGGATCTGCTGGAGTCGGCCGGCGTACGGACGTACTGCCTGAACGCCGGCGGTGACGTGGTCACCGCCGGGCGCCCCTGGCGGGTGGGTGTACGGCATCCCGAGCACGCCGACCAGCTGTGTACGGTACTGGAGATCACCGAGGGGGGTGTGGCGACCTCGGCCCGTTACGAGCGGGGCGACCACATCCTCGACGGCCGCACCGGCCGTCCGGCGACCGGGCTGCTGAGCCTGACCGTCGTGGCCCCGACGCTCACCGAGGCGGACGCCACGGCGACGGCGGCGTTCGCGATGGGCGCGGAGGGCATCGACTGGGCCGCCGCGCGCAAGGGCTGCGAGGTGTTCGCGGTGGACGCCGACCGCCAGGTCTTCCGGACCCCGGGTCTGCCGGTCGCCGCCTGAACGCCCGTACCTGCTGTGTACGACCCTGTGGGCGCCCTCCGCCGTGACGGAGGGCGCCCACAGGCGTGCGGTGTCCGTGGCGTCAGTGGCCCCGGGCGATCCACTCCTGGAGGTGCGGTGCCTCGGCTCCGATGGTGGTGGGGTCGCCGTG
>NZ_JAVFVX010000345.1:0-913 GCF_033441795.1 Streptomyces sp. ADMS
GGAGCTGCCCCGATGACCAGCAGAAGAGCGCCGCGCGCCCCGCCCCGCCTTGTCCGCTCTCCCTCCTTGGATCCGCCATGCCCGCCCCGCGTACCAGCGCGCCCTCGACCACCACCGGGTCCGACGCGCTCCTCTACCTCCTGTTCGGCGTCCTCGGCGCCACTATCGCCTTCGGCTCCCTCGCCTGGCTGACCGGCAACCTCACCAACTCCCTCGTCGGCGCTGGCCCCTGGCCGCCGTTCAAGGCCACCGACGCGCTGCTGCACCCCGACGTGCTGTGGCCGCACCTGAGCCCCACCGCCCTGCTGGTCGGCGCGCGGCTCGTCCCCGGCCTGCTCTCCGTCTGCCTCACCATCACCGGCCTGGTCCTGTGGCTACGGCTGCGCGGCGGCGCGAAGAACGGCCTCGCCCGCAAACAAGATCTCGCCCCGCTGCTGGACAAGGAGATCACCGCAAAGGCGAAGAGCCTGCGGCCGAGCCTGTCCGATCTCAAACCGAAAGAGGTCGCTCCCTCCGACCGCGGCATCCTCGTCGGCACGCTCTCCCCGGGCCGGGCCGAGGTCCGCGCCTCCTGGGAGGACGTGATCGTCGCGGTCATGGCCCCGCGCTCCGGCAAGACGTCCGGGCTGGCGATCCCCGCGATCCTCGCCGCTCCCGGCCCGGTGCTGCTGACCTCGAACAAGGCGGCGAACGATGCCTTCACCGCGACGGTGGACGCACGCGCCCAGGTCGGCACGATCTGGACGCTCGACCCGCAGCAGATCGCCCACCACCCGCGCGAGATGTGGTGGGACATCCTGGCCGACGCCCGCGACCTAGCCGGGGCGAAACGTTTGGCCGGGCACTTCGTCGCCGCTTCGGTGGACGAGTCGAACGGCTCCGACTTCTGGTCCACCGCCGCATCGAACACTCT
>NZ_JAVFVX010000346.1:0-872 GCF_033441795.1 Streptomyces sp. ADMS
CGCCCTGGCCTCGGCCCTGACCAAGGTCACCGGCGACATCGCCCGCATCCCCACCAGCGCACCGCCCAGGCGTTCAACGCGCTCTTCTTCACCCCGACCGGAGCGGGCTCGGTCTGCTTCGCCAGTATCGAAGGCGGCGCCTTCGCCCAAGTCCAACAGGACGTGCGGGCCCTGCTGGACGCCGACCCCGAACGCAGCGGTACACCCGTGGAGTTGAGTCGCGACGACTACGGCCACTCATGGCTGCTTTCCTGCCGCGCCCCCGACAACCTTCCCGCACTCGTCAACGACCTGCACGCGGTCAACACCGCCCTGCAGGACAGCGGCTTCGGGCCCCAAGTGCTCTGCTCCCTCGTCGCCTTCCACGACGCCGAGCTCCGCCCCCTCGCCCTGGTCTACTTCTACAAGCGCGGCACCTTCTACCCCTTCGCGCCTCAGCCCGGCGAGAAGCGCGACAACCCACTTGAACTGCAGGTCAAGACCATCGTCAAGGAAGACCTGCTCATCGAGCAGGATCTGACTCGATGGTTCCCTCTCCGGGGTGTCCCCGGCCTGTGACTTCGACCAGGCAGGGCGGCGCTCCTCCACGGCGGCCCGGTGGTCTGCCACTTGCACCGGAATCTCCATGACGCCCAAGGACGCCGCGCCTTTCGCTCGCGCCCCGGAGGACAGTGGCCGGACGGCACGCGAGCAACGCGTGCTGGTCTATCATGATTTAGGTGTTTTAGGCCCCTTTGGCCTAGTGGCTTTTTGTTGGGCTGATTGGCCTATACCCGTCCGGCGGTAAGGCGGCCGTCGAAGAGCTGGTCGAACTCGTTCAGTGAGTGGTGTGCATCGTGAAGTCGCAGGTCACGGGTCTGGTGTGAATGGTG
>NZ_JAVFVX010000347.1:0-866 GCF_033441795.1 Streptomyces sp. ADMS
AGATCGAGGGCTCGGGGAGCGTTCGGCGAAGCCTCGGCGAGCCCTCGGGTAGGGGTGGGCGACGCCTCGGTGCGCTTGGCGCAGATCCCCTTGCAGGGACCGCACCGGTCCGCCGGGTGGTGCTGCGGGCAGGAGGGCAGTCGGGACTGGCTGGGCTTGTCGATCTTCTGGTGCTCGGACCAGGTCACGATGTGGAGGTAGCGGCGGCCGTCGCAGCCGGTGTACCGGCAGATCAGGCCCGCGTTGGCGAGTTGCTGGAGGTCGTCCTCGACATGGACCGAGGTGTGCTCGGACCTCAGAGGCCAGAGCAGCCCCGCGATGATCGCGGCGTTGTCGCGGTGGCGGCCGTAGTCGTCGGCCTGGGTGAGGAGACCGAAGAAACTCCGCTCGGCCTCGACGCTCACCTCGGCGAGCGACTCGGAGACGAACGCCTCCGGCTTGATGGTTCGGATCCGCGCCATGTCAGAGGCCCCGACCGGCGGCGAGGTCGCTGCGGGTGAGGGTCACGGCGGCGAGGTCGAAGGTGTGAGGCCTGGTCCAGTCCGCGTCCGGCCAGACCCGCAGGACCCACCGGGCTGCGACCCTGGCGGTCGTCCGGCTCAACTCGATCGTCTCCCCGGCCGCGTCCTTGGCGATGGCGTGCGGGTGGGGCCACGTCTGCTTCGGGTCCGTGAGGCTGACGCGGATGGTCGCCGCCCCGGGGATCATGTCGGCGAGCTGGGCCGCGAGGCGGTGCAGGCGGGCCGTGTCCGGGCATGCCAGGGTTCCGCTCGGCGTGGCGAGCATGCGATACTCCGTGGTTCGTAGGAGTGCGGTGCGGCGGTTCTCGTGCAAAAGCCCCGCCGCCCGCGAGATGTGAATCGGTG
>NZ_JAVFVX010000348.1:0-866 GCF_033441795.1 Streptomyces sp. ADMS
GGAATGCGGGCATTCCGTTCGCGTCCTGCCTGCTTCCGCGGTCGCCGCCGCGGAGAGCGATGCGCTGCTGCCGGAGTTGAACCTTCTGGACAGTCGGGTTCTCTACCGTGTGCTGTACACCGCTGACGGTCAACCGGACGGGGCGATTCGCTTCACCGATCCCAGCACCGTGAGGAACTGGGCGGAGTATCTGCAGGCCCTGTACGCGGCTGCGGAGGACGTCCAGGCGTACTTCGGCCGTGCCGTGGCCGACCTGCCTCCGCCGCCCGCGGCCTGACCAGGGCACATCGATCGACGTGCCTACAGAGGGCAACAGGCGCCCCGGAGACTCGCAGAACGACCTCTCCGGGTCGTCTCGCGATGTCGTACAGGCCGGGAGCGTCACTGGTGACATCCACTTCCACCACGCCGCCGCCTCGGGGCCATCCGGGCCCGTCCCACGCCAGCTCCCAGCCGACGTGAACACCTTCGTCAACCGCTCCGACGAACTGGGACAGCTGAACGCGGTACTTGCCGACCGAAACGGCGGGCGCCTCGTCGTCTCCGTTCACGTGGTGGCCGGCACGGCGGGCGCGGGCAAAACCTCACTGGTCCTGCACTGGGCGCACCAGGCCAAGGACCAGTTCCCCGACGGCCAGCTCTTCGTCAACCTCCGCGGGTACGATCCCGGAGAACCAGTCACAGCCGCGCAGGCACTTCAGCGCTTCCTGCGGGCCCTGGGCGTGGCCCCGGCCGAGGTTCCCCAGGACGTCGACGACGCAGCGGCGATGTACCGCTCACTGATCGCCGACCGCCGGGTCCTGATCCTCCTGGACAACGCGGCCACGGTCAGCCAAGTCCGGCCGCTGCTCCCCGGCGGAGGAGAC
>NZ_JAVFVX010000349.1:0-864 GCF_033441795.1 Streptomyces sp. ADMS
GGTAGTTGACGTAGCAGCCGTCGGTCACGGCGTTCGGGACCGGTACGCCGCCGGTGTCGGCGTACGTCTCCTCGTAGCTCTCCCGGGTCCACGCGATGTACTTGGCGTCCTCCGCGGGTTCGTTCCACAGTACGGACCAGAGCATCTTGAACGCCGCTCCGCGGTGCGGCAGCGCGGTGTCCGCCTCGCGGACGGCGTTGGTCCGGCCGCCGTAGGGGGTCAGTTGTATGTTGATCTTCGGGTTGTCGATGTCCGTGCGGGTGAGGTGCTTGTACAGCGCCTCCGCCTGGCGGAGCGGGAAGTCGGCCCTCATGTACGACGACTTGTACTCGGCCCGCAGGGTGGGGTCGTTGAGCAGCGGGTTGGTGGTGCCGGCGAAGCGGGTGGCCTGGAGCCAGGGCAACCGGCGTGGTGCGGCGAACTGCGGCATGGCGCCGATGTCGCCCATCTGCTCGGTCAGCGCGCCGGGCCCGGTGTTGATGCCGCCGCTCATGTGCGCGAGGTAGGCGTCGAGCATCCGCTGCGCGTCGGGAGCCGCCGTGTCGACCTGCGTGACCAGGCCGATCTGGCCGTTGGACCGGTGGTTGAGCAGCAGGAAGCTGGTCAGGAAGCGGGTGGGGCTGTCCGCCCCGATGTTGGCCACGTGCCAGGAGGCGTAGTTCCGCACCAGGCGGACGAACTCCTCCTTGGTGAGGTCGCTCCACGACCACGACACCGCGCTGAAGAGGACCTCGCCCGGCGGCTTGGGCAGCAGTTTGCGCGGGTCGGTGCCGGTGGCGCCCGGGGAGCGGAAGTAATAGCGGGTGACCACACCGAAGTTGCCGCCGCCACCGCCGGTGTGGGCCCACCACAGCTCACGGTTGG